>NZ_JAFUHT010000009.1 GCF_017468685.1 Methanobrevibacter sp. | reverse complement strand
TGATGGAGTTCAAAAGATTTTCAAAATATCAGACATTCATCCTGCAAAGATCATGATTAACGGAAATATGGAGTTTGAAAACATTCCTATAACCACCATAATTAACGAATTTAAAAAGAAAACCGATTTCAATAAATTAAAAACAATTGAAGATATTAAAGATAGCTTTTTAAGCTTCACTCACAATTACTCCCCAACATCTGATTTCGAGGAATACCTATCATACATTGTTGATGATTTTAAAGAAACAATATTTCTTGAAATTGAAGAATATGGATTCAACAAAGTAATTTCAACTAAAAAAAGAAAAGAAATCTATCCTTTCATTAAAAAATATTCTAAATTCAATTTCGAATTTAACGACATCATTCCTGAAACTGAAGATAGAGAAAAATATCGTGAAATTCTTTGGGAAATATTCTCATATGAACTCAGATTTGCTGGAACAGGAATAATAATTGCAGGACATAATATAAATAGTCCTTATCCATCATTTTTTGAGTTGAATATTCATTGTAACAATGAAAATGGAATAATATTTGAAGAAATCGAATCAAAAATCGATTTTGAAGATACAATAATAAGAATTTATGCAATGAATGATGAAGGATATGCATTTTTCACTGGAGTAAATGAAGAATTCATAGAATATATTACTAAATACATCAATGAAACTAATGAAGAAATAGTTCAAAAATTAAATCTACACTTGAAAAAGAAAAAATAACATCAAAAGACAATATTTTAGAAGAATTAATCAATATATTAGATGAAGAGTACTCTGATTTAAATATTATGATTAATTTTTTTAGATTTGATGTTTTGGACAATACCTCTAAATCCATTGAATTCATACCGAACAATCTTCTTTGTACATTAGCTGATGAAATTATAAGATTAACCGGAATAAAACAAAAAATATCTTCAGAAGATGAAAATGTGAGTGTCAATAGCCATATTTCATTAATAACAAAATTGAATGGATTTCAATGGGTTAAATTCGATGATAAAATACTTTAAATATTATGAAATATAATTTAATGATATAAAAGGTGAAAATATGATTTTTGTACCAAAAGAAATGACCAAAGCAAGTATGAACAAACGCTTTGAAGAACGTAGAGAACGTAAAAGGAAAGAAAGAGAAAAAATGGAAATTGAAATTAAAGATTCAAATAAACAATAATTCAAAAAATAGAATTTAAACTTTAAATTTTAAAATCTAATGATACTTTTAGAAGATTCAATCATTAGATTTTTTCTACTAACCCCGCCATTCATTAACTTTATTAAATCTTAAAATCAAAAATATACTTGTAATAGTCATGATTTTTTAACTTAATACCTCCACTATTAATTATTTTTAAAACCAACAGGGTGATTTGCATTAACTCTCAGGAAATTAGATACTTCTACAGGAATATTGTAAAAACTGGTGATGTATACAGAGTCAAATATAATAATAAGGACTATGGAGAGTTTAGAAAATTATCCGATGCATTATATGAAAGGGACGCACTGTTTTTCTGTAATTTCGATTATGATCTGCTTGTTGAATGCGACCTTGAAAACAAGTATGAAAATATGGAACTTCCACCATTTCCAGAAAGAAGACCTAAAGGAAGAATTAAGGGAACAAAAGTTAATAAAACAGAAAGGGAAGGAGAAATTCTGTTTAATCATAAAATCCGCAAGTTCTACATTCAAAAAGGTGATGAAAGCATTGGAAGCTACGATACGATGACCGAAGCTTTCTATTATAAGAAACTTTTGATGGATAATAACTGGGACATGAACGTTTTAAAAACAAATATTACCGAAAGAATCGAAGTAAATATTGTCATTGACCAAAACAAAGAATATAAGGTTCAGCTTAACTTCTGTCCTAAGTGTAAAAACAGATTAAAAATCGGCGAGGAAGAGTGTCCTTCTTGTGGTATTAACATTAAAAATTATTTATCAAATAATTAAAAAAAGGATAGAGAATAATTATTCTCCATCAGCATATTTGTTTAATGATTTAACATTCATTTCACTATTTTGTACAGCCTCAATAGCATTTAAAGCTGCTCTTGCACCTGCCAATGTAGTCACATATGGTATGCCTAACTCAATAGCTAGACGTCTGATAATATAACCGTCTTTTGCAGATTGCTTACCTTCGGAAGTGTTAATGATTAAATCAATTTCCTTATTAAGGATTGCATCCCTGATGTTAGGAGATCCTTGGGAAACTTTTAGGACTTTTTCAACATTATCCAAACCTGTTGCATCTCCTGTACCTGCAGTGGCGACAAGGTCAAATCCTAGAGTTGCAGCTTTTTCTGCAATAGGTCTGATTTTTTTCTTGTCAGTTTCCTTAACACTCATGAAGATTTTACCTTCAGTAGGCAATTCCATTCCCGCTGAAAGCTGTGATTTATAAAATGCCATTCCGAAGTTTTCATCAATACCTATACTTTCCCCTGTGGATTTCATTTCAGGTCCAAGCACAGTATCGGATTCAGGTAATTTAAGGAATGGGAATACAGATTCTTTTACAGCAACATGGTCTATTTTGATTTCCTTGGTCAAGTCAAAGTCTTTGAGTTTTGCGCCGTTCATTATCCATGTTGCAACTTTTGCAAGTGGCACTCCGATTGCTTTACTTACAAATGGAACTGTTCTACTTGCACGAGGGTTTGCTTCGATAATGTAAACCATTTCCTCATCAAGTTTTACTGCATATTGAATGTTCATCAATCCTTTGACATCCAATTCCAGTGCCAATTTTTTAGAGTTTTCACGGATTGTGTTCAATATATGTTCAGGTATTGTTTGAGGAGGTATTACACATGCAGAATCTCCTGAATGAACACCTGCTTCCTCAATGTGCTCCATGATTCCTGCAATGAATACATCTTCACCGTCACATAGCAAATCAACATCCAATTCAATTGCATCCTCAAGGAATTTATCGACAAGAATTGGATGGTCAGGAGATACTTTTACTGCCTCTTTCATGTATTCTTCAAGTTCGTTGGTATCGTAAACGATTTCCATCGCTCTTCCACCAATAACATATGATGGACGTACAAGAACTGGGAATGTTATTCTTTCAGCAATTTCTTTTGCCTCTTCAAAGGAGTTTGCTGTTCCATATGGTGCCTGATGAATGTGCAGTTTTTCCAGAAGTTCTGCGAATAATTCACGGTCTTCTACTCTGTCAATGCTTTCATATGGTGTTCCCCATATTTTAACACCTGCATTAGCTAAAGGCACTGCAAGGTTGATTGAAGTCTGTCCTCCGAATTGGACAATTACACCATCAGGTTTTTCCTGTTCAATTACACCCATTACATCCTCAAATGTTAATGGCTCGAAGAACAGTTTATCTGAAATGTCATAATCTGTACTTACGGTTTCAGGGTTGTTGTTGATGAGTATTGTTTCAATTCCATCCTCTTTTAATGCTAGAGATGAATGTACACAACAGTAATCAAATTCTATACCCTGACCTATTCTAATTGGCCCTGCACCGAGAATAACTACTTTTTTCTTAGTGGTTGAGGTTAATTCATTACCTTTATCATAGCTACTGTAGTAGTATGGTGTTTTTGCCTCAAACTCTGCTGCACAGGTATCTACCATCTTATATGATTGGTTGATGTTGTATCTTTTAAGCAGGTTTCTGATGTATTCTTCAGTCTGACCGGATAATTCTGCTAAGCGTTTGTTTGAACATCCAATCTGTTTTGCTTTTCTTAAGTAGTCTTCATCATCTAATTTTTCAGCAGTCACATCGTTTTCAAAGTTGACGATGTTTCTGATTTTATATAAGAAGAAATTGTCGATTTTGGTGAGTTCACGGATTTTACCAATTTCCATTCCATCTTTTATAGCGGAATAGATTTGGAAGTATATTAAATCAGTTGGATGAGCTAAGTCTTCTTCTGTGTATTCCACATATTCAAATCCGTCAAAGCCCATGTCAAGTGATCTTAATGCTTTCTGGAATGCCTCCTCAAAGGTTCTTCCGATTGCCATCACTTCACCGGTTGCCTTCATCTGAACTCCTACTTCACGACTGATTCCTTTGAACTTGTCAAACGGCCATCTTGGGATTTTGATAACCACATAGTCAATTGCAGGTTCAAATGATGCAGGTGTTTCCTTAGTAATGTCGTTTTTGATTTCATCCAAAGTCATTCCTAAAGCGATTTTTGAGGATATTTTAGCGATTGGATAACCTGTTGCTTTTGATGCTAATGCACTACTTCTTGATACACGTGGGTTTACTTCAATTACCTTGTATTCATCGGTTTCAGGATTTAGTGCAAATTGGATGTTACATCCTCCACGGATTCCTAAAGCCCTTATAATCTTGATTGATGCATCACGCATTTTTTGAATGGTTTCATCACATAAGTTTAAGATTGGAGCAACTACGACACTGTCACCAGTATGAATACCCATCGGGTCAATGTTTTCCATGGTACATACGATGATACAGGTGTCTTCCTTATCCCTCATTACTTCAAACTCAATTTCTTTCCATCCAAGAACTGATTCGTCAATGAGAACCTGATTGATGAAACTCATATCCAGCCCATGAGTTGCAATCTCAATTAACTCTTCCTCATTGTGAGCAATTCCTCCACCGGTTCCACCTAATGTGAATGCAGGTCTGACGATTACAGGATATCCAATTTCTTCAACTGCTTTAAGCGCATCTTCAACGCTTTCTACAGCTTGACATTTAGGAATTTCCTCTCCGATTTCATCCATAAGGTTTGCAAACAAGTCCCTATCTTCCACATCTTTAATGGTTTGTACATCGGAACCTAACACCTTGATTCCTTCGAGTAATCCTAAATCTCCAAGTCCTGTTGCAATGTTTAATCCGGTTTGTCCACCCATTGTTGGTAAAATAGCATCAACTTCTTCTTCTTTTATGATTTTTGCAACAATTTCAGGAGTTAATGGTTCAGTATATACAGTATCTGCCATTCCTAAGTCAGTTTGAATTGTAGCAGGATTACTGTTGACAAGTACTGTTTCAATACCTTCTTCTCTTAGTGATTTACATGCTTGTGAACCGGAGTAATCGAATTCTGCAGCCTGTCCAATTTGGATAGGTCCAGAACCAATAATCAATACTTTTTTAATATCTTTATCAACTGGCATTAGTAATCCTCCATCATTTGATTAAATTCATCAAAAATATGTCTTGTATCGTTTGGACCAGGGCCTGCTTCAGGGTGGTACTGGATACATTTCAATGGCAATTCCTTGTGTGAAATTCCTTCAGGAGTTCCATCATTTAAGTTGATTTGAGCCAATTCCAAATCAGTTTCCTTCAATGATTCCTTATCGATTGTGAAACCATGGTTTTGTGATGTTATGAATACTTTTCCAGTTGCTAAGTCTTTTACAGGTTGGTTTTCTCCACGGTGACCGAATTTCATTTTATATGATTTTGCTCCAAAGGATTTTGCAATCAGTTGCTGACCCATACAGATTCCGAATATCGGCAATCTGTTTGAGAGTTTCTTCATGGTTTCTATAGTTTCACTTACTCTGTCAGGGTTTCCGGGTCCTGATGTAATCATTAAACCGTTAGGAGAGTAGTCAAGGACTGTTTTATAATCAGTGTCATATGGGAAAAGTACCACTCCAATATCCCTTTCCAAAAAGGAGTTTATGATGTTCTTTTTGACACCGCAGTCAATTAATGCAACCTTTTTGTCTGCATCCTCATTGAACATTTTGATTTCCTTTGTGGACACTAACGGCACAACATCAATATCTTCAATGCTTGGTTGGGAGCGTGCCATTTCAAGCAATTTATCATCAGCAATATCTTCAGTTGTTATTGCTGCTTTAAGTGAACCTCTTTCACGGATTTTAAGTGTTAAGTCACGTGTATCGATTCCGCTTATTCCAGGGGTTTTGAATTCTTTTAGGAATTCATCCAATGTTTTTTGAGGTCCCCAGTTTGATACTTCACGGCAGACTTCACGACAAACAAATCCTTCAACCTGAACCTTATCAGATTGATACCACTCTTCACTTACTCCGTGATTTCCTTCCAACGGGTAAGTGGACATTAATATTTCTCCTTTAAAAGACGGATCAGTCAAGGATTCAGTATAACCACCCATACCTGTTGAAAAAACAAGTTCACCCAATTTGGTGGTTTCATAACCGAATGCTTCGCCTTTTAAAACAGTTCCATCTTCCAAAGCCAATTTAGCTATTTTTACCATTAAATCACCATAATAAAATATAAAAATTTACTATCTTTATTATATTTTATTTTAATATATTATTAAACTTTGTTTTTTAGTGCTTTAATTCAGATTTCTGAAAATTTTTTGTGAATAATTGAAAGATATTTAACATTCAAAATAAATAGTATAACTTAAAAAAATAAAGGAACCAAATATGAGTAGAAATACTGAAAGACTGGCCAAAAGGCAATTAAAAAATCCTGCAGAATACAAGAGGTTTCAAAAGCTAATCAAGGAAACTAAAATATATGCTTCCCCCGAAACATTAACCGGAGAACTGAGACCTTATCAAAAAATCGGCTATTCATGGCTCATTCAAAATATCCGATACAAATTCGGAAGCATTCTGGCTGATGATATGGGGCTCGGTAAGACAATACAGGTACTATCTACAATTCTATTTTATAAAGAAAAGGGTCTTTTGGAAAACAAGTCCTCACTGATTATTGTTCCTCCCACATTGATTTCAAACTGGGAAAATGAGATTAAGAAGTTCACTCCAGATTTGACCTATTACATTTACCACGGATCCAACAGGACATTTCCATTGGAGGATTATGATATCATATTAACTTCCTATGGTGTTGTTCGCCTTGATTTGGACATGTTTTTGGATGAAACATGGTTTTTATGCGTCATTGATGAAGCGCAAAATATTAAAAATCCGAGTACTGAACAGACAAAAGCCATTAAGGCAGTACCTGCAAGAACAAAAATAGCTCTCACAGGCACTCCGATTGAAAATAAGCTGATGGATTACTGGTCCATATTTGATTTTGTAAACAAGGGATACTTATCAACAAAGGATGACTTTAAAAGAAACTATGTCATGCCGATTGAAAAACTTGAAGATGAGGAAACTTTGGATAATTTAAGGACAATAGCCAAACCCTTTGTCATGAGACGTTTAAAAACAGATGATGACATTAAAAAGGAACTGCCTGACAAGCTGGTAAATGACATCTACTGCACATTGTCCAAAAAGCAGATAAAACTGTATAACGCTATTTTAGAGGAGATTTTCTTTGATATTGAAAATTCCAAGGGAATTCAAAGAAAAGGAATAATCCTTAAGATACTGACTGCCCTAAAGCAGACCTGCAATCATCCTGCACAGTTTCTAGACATTAAAAAGCCCAAAATTTCAGAATCCGGAAAAATGGAACTTTTAGTCAATGTCCTGGAAACCATTCTTGATAACGATGAAAAGGTAATAATATTTACTCAGTACGTTGAGATGGGCAAGCTGATTCAGGAGCTGATTTCCAAAAAGTTCAAACAGGAAGTTTTGTTCCTTCATGGCTCCCAAACTCTTAAAGAGAAAACTGAAATAATTGATACATTCCAGGAGGATCCTGATTACAAGATATTTGTTGCAACTCTTAAGACTGGAGGAACCGGTTTGAACCTCACTGCTGCAAGCAACGTCATTCATTATGACCTGTGGTGGAATCCTGCAGTTGAAAATCAGGCTACTGACAGAGTGCATCGTATTGGCCAGGACAAAGATGTGATGGTTTACAGATTCATCACCAAAGGAACACTTGAAGAGACTATTGATGCCATAAGCAAACACAAGACAGATCTTGCAGCCAAATCAATCAGCAATGATGAAACATTCATTACCGAAATGAATGATGAAGAATTAAAAGAAGTGTTGAAATTAAGATTGTGAATCTTCAATGTTCAAACTAAAGTTAAGGCTTCTAGAAGCATGTGTCAATGCACCGATTGAGATGATATCAACACCTAATTTTGCATAATCCACTATTGTTTCATCAGTGATACCTCCTGAAACTTCAATTAATGAGTTTTGACGAATGTTTAACTTATTGAGTTCATCAATAACTTCTTTTGTTTCATTAGTATCCATATTGTCAAGCATAACTATATCCGCACCGTTTTTAACACATTCTATTGCATCATCCAAACTTTCAACTTCAATTTCTATTTTTTTAGAAAAGCTGACGTTTTCCTTTGCTTTCAATAGTGCATCCAGAGGTGACCTGCAGGTTGCAATATGATTATCCTTGATTAAAACCATATCATCCAGGCTAAAGCGATGAGTGTCTGCACCTCCAACTTTCAGTGCATATTTATCGAATTTACCGAGAGCAGGTGAAGTTTTACGTGTTCCTGCAACTCTAACATCATAATCCTTAACCAGATTGACATAGCGATTGGTTGCAGTTGCCACACCGCTCATTCGCATGGACAAGTTAAGAGCAGTTCTCTCCAGCAATAAAATTGTTCTAGCATCTCCTAAAAATGACATCAAAACATCCCCTGAAGATATTTTTGTTCCATCCTTTAGCCAAAATTGAACTTTTACCCCATATTCTTCAAATAATTCACGAATAATATCAATACCTGCTAGAATACCATCATCTTTTGAAACAATGCTTCCAGATACAATTTTTCCATCTTCAACTACAGCATTAGAGGTGATGTCTCCAAACCCTTCATCCTCTGCCAGCATATACTCCATAATCTTATCCATTGCATCACCTAAAAATTTAATATAATTATGAATATATATTATTCTAAGAAATATAAAAGTGATTACATTATGGAGATAATATTTTTAGGAACTTCATCTGCAGTTCATTCAAAAGAAAGAAACCAACCTTCAATTGCTCTTAAAGCATTTGGAGAGATAATATTATTTGACTGCGGTGAAGCAACTCAAAGACAACTACTTCACACTAATGTAAGTCCTATGAAAATCTCTAAAATATTCATTACCCATTTCCATGGAGACCATATTCTGGGCCTTCCAGGACTTCTGCAATCAATGAGTTTAAATGGTAGAGACTCAAAATTAACAATTTACGGGCCAAAAGGATTGGACAAAGTTAAAAATGCAATTTATTCTTTAGGTTACTGTGCAATCGATTATCCTGTTGAGTTTATCGAAATTGATTCAGGAATCATTGAAGACAATGAACAATATTTTATTGAAGCACAAAGAGTAAAGCACAATGTTCCGGCATTGGCTTATTCAATTGAAGAGAAGAAAAAACCTAGATTTTTACGTGAAAAAGCAATTGAATTGGGCGTTCCTGTTGGTCCTGCATTTGGAAAGTTACATAACGGTGAAGAAGTTGAAATTAATGGAAATATAATAAAGCCAGAACAGGTACTGGGAAAACCAAGAAAAGGTAAAAAAATAACTTATTCAGGAGATACCAGGCCTTGTGAAGAGATGATTATGCTTGCCCGTGATTCTACAATACTTATTCATGAATCCACATTCATTGAAAAGGAAAAAAGAAATGCCGAAGAATATGGGCATTCGACATCAATCGATGCAGCATACATCGCCCGTGACTCAAACAGCAAAGAATTGATTTTAACACATATCAGCACAAGATATGGTCCGGAATATGGTGAGATCATGCTTAAGGAAGCTCGTGAGATTTTTGAAAACACAAAATTAGCCAAAGATTTTATGGAAGTTGAATTATGAGTGATATAAACATTCCCTTACTTGATGAACCAACACTAACATTGATTTATATTCTTGTAATTATCGGGATAACACTTATTGTAACCCGTATAATTGCACGTTCAATGAATAGAATGGATAGATTCAAATCAGACATGACTGCAGTTCATCTCGTACGTGACATAATCAATTCAATAATATATTTCATTGCATTGATGATAATTTTACAGTTCTTTGGAATTAACCTAGCAGGAACCCTGTTAAGTGTAGGTATTGTCGGTATTGCAGTGAGTTTTGCTGCAAAAGACATTATTTCAAACCTCTTTTCAGGAATAGTATTGATTTTAGGTAAAAGTATCAAAGTGGGAGATACAATTGAAATCAACAACAAAAAAGGATTTATCGAAAGAATCACACTCAGATCAACAATCATTGTCGATGACTATGGCGTCAGAGAGATTATTCCAAACTCCACATTGACAAATCTTCCTTATTTACTGTTTAAAACTCCTGAAAAGTATAGGGTGGATATATTAACTGGATTACCACCCCATATTGATGTTGAAAATTTCAGAGAATACATCATAAGGAAAATGGAAAGTTATGATGAAATCGCCAAAAACCCAAAACCCGATGTTTATGCAAGAGAGATAACTTTTGAAGAAAACAGATTAAAAGTTTCATTTTGGGTAAATAATTTTAATGATAAGGACAAATATAAAATAATAATAATGAATGATATTAGAAAATATGTAAAAAAAGGTGAAAAAGATGAGTAGTGCACTTCAAGACGAGATTTTAAAATTAAAAGAGGAGAAAAATGCTATAATCCTTGCACATAACTACCAACCAAAAGAAGTTCAAGAAATCGCTGATTTTCTTGGAGATTCACTTGAATTGTGTATCAAAGCTTCCCAAATTGATGATAAAGATTTAGTAATATTCTGTGGTGTGGATTTCATGGCAGAAACTGCTTTTATTCTAAATCCGGACAAAAAGATAGTCATACCTACACTTGAAGCTGAATGTCCGATGGCACATATGCTTCCAGAAGAAGAATTGCTAAAAGCTAAAGAGGAACATCCTGATGCCGGAGTTATCCTTTATGTTAACAGTATCGCTGAAGCTAAACAGCACGCAGACACATTATGTACTTCAGCAAATGCAGTTAAAGTTACTGAAAGCCTACCTCATGATAAAATATTATTCGGACCTGACAAAAACTTAGGAACACATGTTGGCGATAAAATTGATAAGGAAATTATTCCTGTTCCTAAAGACGGTCACTGTTATGTTCACAGACTATTCCACATTGAAGATATTGAGCTTAAAAGAGAGCAATATCCTAATGCTGAAATAATTTGCCATCCGGAATGTAATATAGATGTTCAAAAGGCAGCAGACAAAGTGATGTCAACTGGAGGAATGTTAAGATACATTGCTGAAAGCGATAAGGAAGAATTTGTTATTGGAACAGAGATTGACATGATTACAAGAATCAATTCAGAAGTTCCAGGCAAAAAGTTATATCCTTTACTTGAAGGAGCAATTTGTGAGACTATGAAACTGCACACTCTTGAAAAAATTAGAGATTCCCTCGTTAATGAAGCTCCGGAAGTGACATTACCTAAAGATGTTGCTGATAAATCAAGAAAAGCAGTAGAACATATGCTAAATGTTTCAAAATAGCTAGTATAACTAGCTACTCTTTTTTTACTTTTAAATTATCTAAAAATTCCCATAATTCTTCATCAATGCGAGGATCATTTTCATAACTAATATAATCCCTTTTCGGTTCAAATAAAATTAATTTGCAGTTTTCAATCAGATTTTCCAATGGCATGAAATCAAATTCGGGAGTATAATACATGTCATTATTTGAACTGATGATTAATGCATCAGCTTTAATATTAATTAATTTATCTTCAACATTATACTCCAATATTGCATCATTACGAAGTTTAAAATCATATATATCTACAAATAATCCATCATCAACGAAATCATCCATTAAAACATCAATTTCTGCATTTGACATGTTTTGAAATATGTTTTTAGAAAAATAATTAGAGTACAACAGTTTGTTAATGGAAACCATAATTCTGGATAATGAATCATTATATACATCAGAATAGTAATCGTCAGATGATTCAATCATACTCTCCATAGCTTTTGAAACAACATACCTATAGCCATTTGTTTTATAAGAACTGCCATTGACTATAATAAAATCCATTTCATCAGGATATTCGCACGCCCAGGTATAAATCTCATAACCTCCAACGCCACGACCGATTAAACCATGCACATTTTCGATGCCAAATTTTTCTTTAAGAAATTGTCTTTTAAAATTTACCCTGTCCAGAATAGTATATTTTGGAAACTTGTGTTTTAATCCTGTAGATGAAGGAGAACAAGATTCCGTAAAACCTAAAGAAGTGATTGATATGAAATAATAATTATTAAAATCAAATGGTTTTCCCTCACCGGTAATCCTGTAAAGATCACTTAATGAAGAGTAGTTACTATTGAATTTATGACAGAAAACGACAACATTTTTTATATTGCCTTCATCATCATATTTTGGAGTTCCTTTTGCCATATACTCAACAACAACATTGTCCAGTACATTACCTGATTCAAATTCAAAACTATCTAAAATATATTTGTCATATTCAACAACTGATTCACTATTTTCAACCATACGATCACAACAAACTCTTGTTAATAATAATAAATTAAACAAAGTATATAAAATTACCTTAAAATCAATGTACATAATATAACAATATATGAAAAATTATCACATATCTTCTAAAAAACTTGATAAAAATATATTCATTTCAATTTCTTCACGGGAAATAAAGTCATCCAATCTGAATTTTGCAACTTCACTTCCGAAAGGATATAACTCATCATCAAAATTCATTGTAATTATAAGGTCATTGCCTTCAATTCTTGTTTTCTCTTCAAGATTATCGTTCAGATAATTTAATTGTTCACAAGACAAATCAGAAACTAAATATTCGACAAAATTAACTTCCCCTTGACCATAATCAATTACTTTAACAATCATCAAAATTCTCCATAAACTCTTTTAATTCATTGCGAATGCTTTCCAGCTCATTGAAGCATAAATGACCCAACTTAGAATCCATAACTATTAATTGAGAATCATCAATCATCTCACTCATAGGAATCCCATCCAATTCCGGTGGAAAATGAGGGTCCTGTTTGCATGAGATAATCAGCACTTTTGATTTGACTTTATCCAAATCATTTTCAACATTGAAATTCATGCAGGACTCATTGCAATATTTTAAATCATAAATATCGGTTTCAAGCATTTCATTTCCAAAGTTTTCAAACTCAGCAGCCAATTCAACATTAGACATTGCCCTTAAAGATTCCTTTGAAAGACCAAAATTAAATTCCGCTAAATTGGCCAATCTTAAAGTCCTAATCAATGAATAAGTTAATTCCCCTTTTGCATAATCCGGATCTGAAGTTATGATTTCATCAACAAATTTTGATAGAATGAAATCATGGCCTGCAACCTTATAACTGCTTACGCCAGTTATTAAAAAGTCTGCAAAATCAGGATACTTAATAGCTGAAGTTAAACCGACAAAACCGCCCATTGAATTTCCAATAATACCTAAAACATGTTCAATGTTAAATTTTTCTTTCAGGAATTGCTTTTGAAAATTAACCACATCCAAAATAGTATATCTTGGAAATTTATTATTCAGACCGGTTGTTGATGGTGAACAGGAACTGGGAGAACCTAAAGCAGTTATTGAGATAAAAAAATATTTGTTTTCATCAAAAACGTCCCCATTGCCAACCAAAGGAGCAATTTTTTTCATTGATGAATATTTACCTAAAGAACCGTGACAATAAACAATAGCATTGATTATTACTCCATTTTCATCAAAAATCGGAGTTCCGAAAGTCATATACTCCACTTTAACATCATCAAGCATTTCCCCATTTTCAAATTCAAAGGATTTTAAAGTAAAATATTCATTTTTACTTTCAAAATATTCATCATCGTAAATTTAAATTCCTCCACAAAACTATGTATATTGGTTTTAAAAACAAATTATTTAAATTAATCTAAACAATGTTAATTGTGATGAAATATAAAATTTTAGAAAATCCAAATTGCGAAGATGCATATGATTTGATTGAAGAGGCACTTAGGAAAAGAGCCACAATACTTATTTTTGCATGCTGTAAAGTAAACTATGAAGGAAGAGCCCTCAGTGAATTAAACTGGGGAGAACGTATAATTATGATAAAGCCGGATGGAGCATTTTTAATCCATCAAGAAAAAAAGGTAGAGCCTGTAAATTGGCAACCTCCTAAATCACGAACCAGAACCTATATAAAAAATGACAATTTATTCTTAGAAAGTCACAGGAGAACCCCAAAAGAATTATTAACTGTTGAGATAAGGCAAATCCAATTCATCAACTATGCCAATATCGAAGACTTTGAAGAACTTGAACAGGCAGGATATGAAAAAGACATGGGTGATATGATAATGGAAAAACCTCATGTTATTGAAGAGGGTTTTACCCCAACTGCTCGAGAATATAGTGTTGAACACGGATTTATTGACATTTTAGGAAAAGACAGTGACAATAACCTAATGATATTGGAGCTAAAAGCACGTAAAGCAGGAGTAACTGCAGTAAAACAACTTAGAAGATACATTCAGGACTTAGAAAATACTGAAAATGATTATTTAAGAGAAGTTGAAGCTGAAAAGAAAAAAATAAGAGGATTGCTTGTTGCCCCATCAATTATGGATGATGCTTTAGAGATGATTGAAGAGGAAGGCATTGAATTTGTATCAGTTGAACCTCCCCGTGAGCTAAAAAGAGATAAAAAAGTAACACTGGATTTCTTTTAGTCCAGTGCATCTTCAATTCTTTTTAATTCATCTTTATAAAATTGCTTTGTATATTCATTTGCAGGAATTGAAGTGGTAACATGACAATCTTTTTCCAATTTATAAATAAGATATTCATCGCTTTCAAGAGGAATAGAGTCATTTTCATCTAAAACTTCCAGATTTTCCAATTCATCCAATATATTTTGATATTCTTTTTCTTCAAGTTCAACGATGTCATCCAATTTCATTTCCTGAACTTTTGGATTTAATTGCAGTGCAATTGCTACAAACCCATTAACTTTTTTATCTGATAAATCAAATTGAGAAGCTCTAATTTCATCCATAGAAAATTTAATATGAGTTATTGTATTTTTAGTAACTGGAATCTCATGAGATAATCCGATCTGATTAATTTCATAATGATTTTTCCATTCACCAATCTTATAAACTGCATAATTTATATCATCGATATTTATAGTTTTATCATCTGCCATAATATCACTCTTCATTAAATATATTTTTATATTATAATTAATAAATGTAAATTTTAATGGAGGTTAAACTGTGAAAAAATGTCCTGAATGTGGAAATCCTAGTTATGATGGTGCTCCTGTTTGTGGAAATTGTGGTTATAAATTTCCAAAACCAAAAGTTGTAGCTCCTAAACGTGAAGATATTTTCAAACAGGAACCAAAAGAACCTAAAGTTGAAAAAAAATCTTCAGATGACGAGGATACAATTAGTATTATTAAAGATAACAAAATGGTTATCGGTGCAATCTTGATTATAACTTTAATTGTTATTTGCGGAATCTTTTTGATGGGATCAAATAATCAAACTAGCAATAACTCTAATCCGGTAATTCAAAGCAATAATAATGATTTACTTGAATACAGCGCTAATGATTTTGCATTTAAATATCCAAGCAATTGGAAAGAAATAAATGGAAGTGATGCAGAACATCCTGGAGCAATATTCTTCCAAGATGAAAATAATGTTACAATTGAATATTATAACATTTCAAATGATGCCAAATCATTAAAAGACATCACTCAAGACAGAATCAACTATGCACAAACACAAGGTGCTTATGTTGAACTTGTAGAAACAATCACATTAGATGGTAGAAACTCATCAAACATCCTCTTGGAAAATGCTGATGGAGATTATACCAGATATGTTTCAATGTTTAGTGACGGCGAATTATATGTCTTTAAGATAACTGGAGATTCTGAAAATTCCGTTACTTCTGAAGCTATTGAAAGCACTATAAGTTCTGCAGATATTGCATAAGTATGATTTAATTCATACTTTTTTTCTATTTTTACGTGTTAAAATGACAAAAATTAAACTTGCTCTTTGTCAGATGAATGTTGTTGACGACAAAAAAGCAAATCTTAAAAAAGCTAGTCAGATGATAGCCGAAAGTGTTGAAAAAAATGCTGATTTTATAATTTTACCTGAAATGTTTAATTGCCCATACTCCAATGATAAATTCATTGAATATTGTGAAGAAGAGCATGACAGTTACACTTTAAATGAAATTTCCAAGCTAGCTAGTGACAATAATGTTTATATTTTAGCAGGATCAATTCCTGAAAGGAAATCGGATAAGTTATACAATACCAGTTATCTATTTGATAAAACCGGCTACGTAATTGCAAAACATAGAAAAATGCACCTTTTTGACATTGATGTTAAAGATAAGATTACCTTTAAGGAATCAGATGTTTTGACTGCTGGTGATGAGTTTACAATTGCTGAAACTGAATTTGGAAAAATAGGCATTGGAATATGCTATGATGTTCGATTTGTCGAACTTGCAAGAATAATGGTTGAAAATGGAGCTTTAATTTTGTGTTATCCTGGAGCGTTTAATCAAACCACAGGACCGGCACATTGGGAGCTGCTATTCCGTTCAAGAGCGCTTGACAATCAAGTCTTCTGCGTGGGCGTTGCACCAGCATTAAATAAAGATGCAACATATCACAGTTATGGACATTCAATTGTCACTAATCCGTGGGGAGAAGTTTTAACCCAAGCCAGGGAAAAAGAGGAATTGATTATTTGCGACATTGATTTAAATGAAATAAAAAAAGTTAGAGAGGAACTTCCTATTTTAAAAAACAAAAGGGAAGACCTCTACAGAGTACTATTTTAACTTAGCCAGCCTTTTCTCGAAGTAGGATAATTTCTTGTCATTACCTGCAAATACTTCGATTGCAGTTTCTATGACCCTTACTTCATTGTCATAGTCATTAGCTTTTCTGTATAAAACACATAATCTTTTATATGGAGCATCCTTAGCCTGTTTAGCTTCAACATAACGTTCATATTCCTTTATAGCCTTTTGAACATTTGTTTTTTCCATTTCTTTAATGGTGCTCATAGGAATTACTTTAACAATGCTTTTACCAGATGCCTTTGCTTCCTGTCTATTTTTAGCTTTCTTTAAAGCTTTATTACATGACTTCTTAAAGTCCTTATCCTCTTCAGCTTTTCTTGCATCTTTGATTAGTTTAATTGCATCATCAGTGGCCAAATCACCTAATGCCTGAATAGCTGCAAGTCTAACTCCCCAATCTTCATCTTCCAGACATTTTGAAATTGAATCCAATTCTTCTTCTGCTTGAAGTTCACCCAATGCACGCACTGCAACTTTTCTTACACCAAAATCTTCATCTTCTGTTGATTCAACAAAATAGGGAATGACTTTTTTATCTTCAGTTTCTTTGAGTGCAAAAGCAAGAAAACGTTTATCTTTACCCTGTGATGTTTTAAATTCTTCAATTAATTTATCAACAGCAACATCCCCCATACTTCCAAGGATCTCCGCTGCTTTAAATCTTACCTGAGCATTATCATCAGTTGTAGCTTTTATTAACGGTTCAATAGCATCTTCATCAGTAATGCCTACCAATGATTCAATAGCTTCTTTTCTGACTTTAACATCATCATTTGATAAATTGTTAATAGCATCTTGAAAATTTAAATTTGACATGATTATAATTAGATTTTAAGAATATATAAATACCCCTTACAGAAAAATGAAAAGTTAATTATGAGCCTTGTAGACCCTAAGCAAACATCAAAAAAAAGAAAAAGAAAATTGAAAATATAAATTTTCAATTTAAATACAGGTGTATCCACCGTCAACAGCGATTGCCTGACCAGTTACGTAACTGGATTTAGGGGATGCAAGGTATACTACTGTTGAGTCTAATTCCCCGTCGACACCAGATCTTCCTACAGGAACTACAGTTTTAGTGTATGCTTTGTATTCATCATTGTCGATTGTTTCACGTGTGAGCTCTGTTGGGAATGTACCAGGACAGATTGCGTTTACTGTAATGTTGTATTTTGCCCATTCTGCTGCTAATTGTCTTGTGAGGTTTACTACTCCACCTTTTGCTGCTGCATATGGGGATGTTGGTGTTGCCATGGTTCCGACTAAACCGAACATTGATGCTGTGTTGATGATTCTTCCGTATTTTTGTGGTATCATTGCTTCACGTGCTACTGCTCTGGACATTTTGAATGTTCCTGTAAGATCTACATCTACAGTCATGTTCCATTCTTCGTCAGTTAATAATTCTGCTTCTTTGGTTGCTCCGTATCCTGCGTTGTTGTGGAGAATGTCTATTCTTCCATAGTGGTCCATGATTTCTTTTACACAGTTTTCTACACTTTCGGTGTCTGTTACATCACAAGCTACACCTATGCAGTCAACTCCGATTTCTTTGATTTCTTCAACTACTTTTTCTAATCTTTCGACTCTTCTTCCGGTAACGACGATGTCTGCACCATATCTTGCATATGCTTTTGCCATGTCTACTCCGATACCGGAGGAAGCTCCGCTTACTACAGCGACTTGTCCTTGTAAATTAAATAAATCATTCATTTTTTATACCACCTTAGGCATTAGCCTATGTATAATATATATACAAAATTATACTATTTAACAATTTTTATTTAATAGTTTACAGGTTTACCGAATAATATTCAATTGATGTCAAAATTATTATACATTTTTCAATTAAAGATTGTTAAAAATACCGGACACTTCCCAACATAGAAATTATTAACAAAATAAGCATCATATTTAAAATACTGAAAATCAAAAAAATATAATGTCAATAAGAATTGAGGAATGTGAAAAATGATTGAAGAACAAACTAAAGAGTATAGCAAAAAGCAAATCTTTAAGATATTGCATCCATGGGTCAGAAAATGGTTTGACACACAATTCAGTGATTTCACACCTGCCCAGAAAAAATCAATCATTGACATTCACAAAAACAACAATATTTTAATTTCATCACCAACCGGTTCAGGTAAGACATTGACAGCATTCCTGTCAGTAATCAGCGAATTGACAACACTTGCTGAAAAAGAGGAACTGGAGGATAAGGTTTACTGCATTTACATTTCACCCCTGAAAGCATTGGACAATGATATTGAAAAGAATCTAGATGAACCTTTAAATGGTATTGAAAAGATAGCAGGCAGGAAACTTGGAATCAGAAAAGCCGTAAGAACCGGAGACACCTCACAGTACCAAAGACAGAAGATGCTTAAAAAACCGCCACATATCCTGATTACAACTCCTGAGACATTATCCATTTTACTTGTGGCTCCGAAATTCAGAGAAAAGCTGAGTCATGTGAAATATGTCATCATTGATGAAATTCACTCACTAGCTGAAAACAAAAGAGGAGTTCATTTAAGCCTATCCCTTGAGCGATTGCAGCACATGATTGGCCAATATACAAGAATAGGATTATCTGCAACCGTCAGTCCTATTGAGGAAGTTGCGAAATTCCTGGTCGGTTATGAATATGGTGTTGAGAGGAACTGTAAGATTGTCAACATAAATTATCTAAAGGAACTGGATATGGAAGTGATGTGTCCTGTAAGCGATATTGTACTAGCTGATGAGGAGGACACTCGCCTGGGAATGTATGACCTGCTGGATGATTTGATACAGGAAAACAAGACAACACTGATATTTACAAATACCCGTAGCGGAACAGAACGTTTTGTTTACAACTTAAAGAAAATGTATCCGATGAACTATAATAACTCCAATATCATGGCCCACCATTCCTCACTTTCAAAGGAAGTTCGTCTTGAAACAGAAAACAAGTTAAAGGAAGGGAAACTGAAGGCAGTTGTTTCATCAACATCTCTTGAACTTGGAATAGATATAGGTTATATTGACCTGGTAGTTTTGATAAATTCACCCAAATCCGTTGCAAGGGCACTTCAAAGAATCGGTAGAAGCGGACACAGGCTGCATGAAAAGTCAAAAGGAAGAATCATTGTAACTGACCGTGATGATTTGGTTGAGTGTTCAGTTCTGCTTAAAAATGCAAAGGAAGGAAAAATTGATAAAATCAACATTCCAACCAATTGTCTGGATGTTCTGGCACAGCACATTTATGGAATGAGCATTGAAAATCCATGGGATATAGACTATGCATATGACGTGATTCGCAAAAGCTACTGCTATAAAGATCTCACAAGAGATGATTATGAGGACGTGTTAAGTTATATGGCAGGAGAATATCCTGAACTTGAAGAGCGTTACGTTTACGCTAAGATTTGGATTGATTATAAAGAAAACACTTTCGGAAAACGTGGAAAACTGGCCAGAATGTTATACTCCACCAATATCGGAACCATACCTGACTCTTCAGGAGTTCTTGTCAAATGCGATGGTGAAACCGTCGGTAAAATTGAAGAGTCATTCATGGAGAGACTGAAAAAAGGAGATACCTTTGTTCTAGGTGGAAGAACCTATCGCTTCAACTACGGCAAGGGAATGACAATAAATGTAACTCCTGCAAGTGGCCCACCGACAATACCATCATGGTTTTCACAGCAGCTACCATTATCATTTGATCTTGCAATGGATATTCAGAAGTTCAGGTCATTTATGGAATCAAAATTTGAATATAGACGAAGCAAGGAAGAGATTATGGAATTCATTTATGATTACCTGTATGTTGATGACTTTGCAGCAAATTCAATCTATGAATATTTTGTTGAGCAATACAAATATGCCAAAATCCCTTCAAACAGATGTTTGCTCATTGAATACTATAAGGGCTTTGGCGGAAGGAAATTCGTAATATTCCATTCATTATTTGGTCGCAAGGTCAATGATGCCCTGTCCCGTGCCGTTGCTTATGTTGTTGCTCAAAGATACAATACGAATATTACAATATCCATTTCAGACAATGGATTCTATTTAAGCTCAGATGGTACAATTGGAGGTTTGGAATCATTTAGACAATTGACCCCTGAGAATTTTGAAAGAATTTTATCAAATTCCCTGAATAAAACAGAAACATTGGCTTCAAGGTTCCGTCATTGTGCAGGAAGGTCATTGATGACACTCAGGCGATACAAAGGCGAATCAAAATCAGTTGGAAGACAGCAGGTAAGAGGCAAGATTTTACTTAAGTTCGTTCAGGAAATGGATGATAATTTCTCAATTTTAAAGGAAGCTAGAAGAGAAGCAATGGAAGATTATATGGACATCAAGAATGCATTAAAAGTAATCAATATGATTGACAGTGGAGAAATAGAAATAAAAACAATAGATACCGTCATACCAAGTCCCTTTGCATTCAATCTGGTTTCACAAGGCTATCTTGATGTATTAAACCAAAATGACAAAGGCGAATTTACCAAAAGAATGCATCAGGCCATACTTGAACAGATTAAAGACAAATTAAAAGACATTTACTAAAGACTTCAGAAAAAATAAATAAATACTTTTATTAATTAATTCATATAATTATATTAAAAGGTGATTATTATGACAAAATGGAGTGCAGTTTTTATTGGTTTCATTTTAGCAGTTATCGTAAAATCATTTTTTGCACAATATGAATTTATTGGATTGTTAATTGTTGGTTTTATTACAGGCTACATTGCCCATAGCGGAGCATTGGGAGGTCTGTGGAATGCTGCCGTTGCAGGAGCATTAGGAACAATTATCTCTGCAATATTATTTGTTTTGGTTGCAACTTTCGGAGGAAGCCTATTTGGCATCTTTGGCGGATTAACAGGATTTACCATCTCTGGAATTGCAAGCATTTTTACAGTAATTGGATATTTAATATATTATGCGATTGTTATGGGAATTACAGGAGCATTTGGAGGAGCAATAGCTTCTAAAGATTAAGTTTTTGGAGAAATATATATGAAATATGATTTAGGTATTAACATTAAAGCTTTAGTGTTTGGTGCAGCAATAGCTGCAGCATTTATATTATTCGGATGGCAAATTAACGATTGGTTATATCCTTTCTCAGCAATGGGTCTTTTATATGCAGGATATGGTCAGGACAGCATTAAAAAAGGAACCCTCATGGGAGCACTTGCATCAACCCCAATTATAGTTTTAACATTCCAGGGATATATGGGTCAATTTGATGGATTTTTCGTTACTGAAAATGGAATATTAAGTGTGACAGTCCTCATCCTTATTGTTGGTGCTTTTGTTGGTCTTGTTGGTGCATGGGCAAAAAGAGATCGTATGAGAGCTTTAGAACAATACGAGAAAAAACAGCAAATCGGTAAAAATAAGAAAAAAAATAAAAAATAATAACTCTATGTTATTATTTTTTCTAGTTCATCTCTTTCTATTCCTCTTTTTATTTCAAGAGCAATTCTTCTACCCATACTCATTGGTTTACCATAGGTTAAGTATGAGTAAGGAGATCCGTCCATGAAAGTGTTGGTTCCACCATCAGTTCTGGCACTGATTTCAAAACAGATTACTTCAAGATTATCATTTACTAATGTTTGCATACAGAATGGTCCGTTCAATCCTGGAGCAACTAATTTTTTAGCACTTTCTGTTAACTTGTCTGCAATGTCAAATACTTGTGGAAGTAATGATTCACGAATTACAGCAGGGTGGTTACCGGTTACAACATAAGATGGGCTTAAATCAATGTCCAATTGGTCTTTTGCAGGCATTCTTACAAAACCGTCAATACTTGATTCATATCTTGTATCCATACCCATTAATTCAACTGTATCATCAAGTGCTGAGTAGAAATAGTGTATACAATAATTACAACCTGAAACATACTCTTCAATGTGAGCTGCTTCTACATCACTGTCTTCTAACCATCCCCTTGCTTTCATAGCTTCGATTTTTGAATTGAATTCTTCAGTTGAAGATGCTACAAAATAACCTCTTCCACCTCTTGCACCTGGGAATTTAACCATTACAGGTCTGTCGATTTCTTCAGGACCATCATATTTGAAAGGTATTCTGACATCACCTTCAACAAGCAATGCTCTTTCTTTGTCTCTTTCAGCCTCCCATCTAAGCACATCCCTGTTTCCAAACATTGGAACATTAAACTTGTCTTCAACATTGTCAAGACCAGCATATGCGACAAAAGATCCATGAGGAACAACAATAGCATTCATGTCTCTGAGTTTTTGTTGTACATCTTCATTTACGATGTCTTTGAATTCATCAACGATTATATATTCATCAGCAACTCCGAAACGTTGATATGGAACTTCTCTTCCTTTTTGACATACAATAGCTGTTCTAAATCCTTCTTCTTTTGCACCTTGCAAAATATGTAAAGATGTGTGGCTTCCGAGAGTAGCTATTGTAATTTCACTTTTGTCATATTTAGCCAAAATTTCTAAAATATCTTCCTTTTTAACTTCTCCCATTTTATCTTCTCCTAAAAGAATGATATATATAAGTATATTTTTAACAATTTATATAGTTTTTTTAATTAATTTTAAAAGTAATAATAAACAAAATATAACTTGAATTATTAAGGAATGAAAAAAATGTTAATTGGTTTAATTTCAGACACCCACATACCAGATAGAGCAAAAGTATTGCCTCAAAAAGTAATTGAAGCTTTCAGTAATGTAGACTTGATATTACATGCTGGAGATTTAACTTCACCAAGAGTTATTGAAGAGCTGGAAGAAATTGCTCCAGTCATGGCAGTTCAGGGAAATATGGACAGAGTCAATGGAATTGACTTGCCAAAAGCCAAAGTAATAGAAGCAGAAGGCTTAAAAATTGGAATCATACATGGAGAAGTCTATCCAAGAGCAGACAGTGACCAATTATTGTATCTGGCTAAAGAATTGGATGTGAACATTTTAGTTTCAGGCCACTCACACCAGCCAAAAATAGAACAGAAAGACGGAGTTTTACTTTTAAATCCAGGAAGCCCTATTGTTCCAAGACTTGCAGACAGAACAGTAATGATACTTGAAATCAACAACAGGGAAGTTGATGTGGAGATTGTAAAGATTGGCGCACCGGTATGTAGCGCACTTGATTTTGACCAATACAAGAGGGATTAAAATGGGAAGCAAATGGCAGATGGAAAAACACAATGACCCCTATTATAAAAAGGCTAAAAAGGAAGATTACCGTTCAAGAGCATCATATAAACTCAAACAACTTGATAAAAAGTATAAATTAATCAAACAAGGAAATACTGTAGTGGACCTTGGAGCAGCTCCAGGAGGCTGGTCACAAGTGGCTTTAGAAAAAGTTGGTGAAGAAGGTATCGTTGTTGGCGTTGACTTGAACAGATTCAAAAAATTCCATGAAGAAAACTATTTTGGATTAAGAGGAGACTTTACAACTCCTGAAGTTCAGCAGAAAATAATGGACCTCATCGGAGGAAAAGCAAAAGTCGTAATGTCTGATGCATCACCGTCATTATGCGGGATTAAAAATATTGATCAACTCAGATCAATCGATTTGACCTATGCAGTTATTGGAATAGCTGAAAACATCTTGGAGCCAAAAGGAAATTTGATTATGAAAGTATTTCAAGGCCCTGAGTATAAGGAAATGTTGGATTCACTTAAAGGCAAATTTAGACATGTGAGGACAACAAAACCTGCTTCTTCACGTAAAAAAAGTTCTGAAATGTATGTTGTTGGTCTGGAATATATGCCTAACAAAAAAAAGAGAAAAAGAAAATAATTAAAGATTATTATAGGCTTTATTAGCAGTATCGAGTTTTTCTTTAGCAAATTCAATTCTACTGTCAACTTCATTTGATGGTTTGCCTGCATCAAGAGCGCTTTGAACATTTTCAATAGCTGAATTTGCCCGTGTCAACTCCAATTTTGCATCATTATAAACTTTAACATCATCAGCACCGCCTGCATAATATGTTGATTTGATACTATCAAACTTCACAGACAGATTGCTATATGAGGCTCTTAACTCAGCAAGCTCATCATATTGAGTTCCAGAGGAAATTTCATTTGTAATTCCTGTTGAAACAATACTATAACCTACATAAGCCACTACAATAATTGTTGAAATAATCATGATAATTCCAACAACGGAAATTAACATTGAAGTAGATTTAAATAAGCTTAGTCTAGATTTTCTCATATTAACCTCAATTAATAATTTATTAGTATTAATTTTATTGATATTACTATATTAATGTTACTTTTCAAATGCTCTCACCAACATTTTAATAAGTATAAAAAATTAATATTATGGTGATGAACTCTACAGCTAAAACACAAACATCAACTGCAAAATTTGAAGAATTTTTTGCGACATCTTACAAGGATGATGTATTTAAAATACTTGAAAAATACCCTGATGAGAGATCACTTACCGTAAACTATCAATCATTAGAAATATTTGATCCAGAACTTGCAGATTTGTTAATTGAAAAACCTGAAGAGGTTATTCAAGCAGCACAAATTGCTATTAAAAACATCGACCCGTTAGTAAAAGATGCAGATATAAATATTCGTTTTGAACATTTAAGCAACATAATTCCATTAAAAGATTTATTAAGTAAATATATTGGAACATTTGTATCAGCAGATGGAATTGTAAGAAAAACAGATGAAATAAGACCTCGTATTGAAACTGGTGTTTTTGAATGTAGAGGATGTATGAGATTACATGAGGTCGAACAAACATCATCAAATACAATTATAGAACCTTCCTTGTGTAGTGAATGTGGTGGAAGGTCATTCAGATTGCTTCAGGAAGAATCCAAATACATTGACACTCAAACTGCAAGGATGCAGGAACCTTTAGAGAATCTCTCCGGAGGAACTGAACCTAAGCAGATGCTTATGATTCTGGAAGACGATTTGGTTGATGAATTGAATCCTGGAGATAAGGTAAGAATAACCGGTACATTAAAGACATTCAGAGAAGAAAGAAGTGGAAAATTCAAAAATTACATTTATGTTAATCACATCGAACCTTTAGAACAGGAATTTGAGGAATTACAACTTTCAGAAGAGGATGAAGAAAAGATTATTGAATTGTCACAAGACCCTCACATTTACGATAAAATTATCAAATCAACTGCCCCATCAATTAGAGGATACAGAGACGTTAAAGAAGCTATTGCACTTCAGTTATTTGGAGGAGCGGCCAAACAGCTTGAAGATGAAACCAAATTGAGAGGAGATATCCATATTCTTATTGTTGGAGACCCAGGTATTGGTAAATCCCAAATATTAAAATATGTATCCAGACTTGCTCCAAGAAGTATTTATACAAGTGGTAAAGGTACCAGTGGTGCGGGTTTAACTGCAGCGGCAGTTAGAGACGAGCTTGGCGGATGGTCACTGGAAGCAGGTGCATTGGTACTTGGGGACCAGGGTAACGTATGTGTTGACGAACTGGACAAGATGAGGTCAGAAGACCGTTCAGCACTCCACGAAGCATTGGAACAACAAACTGTAAGTATTGCAAAAGCAGGAATTATGGCAACATTGAACTCAAGGTGTTCTGTTCTTGCAGCTGCAAACCCTAAGTTTGGAAGATTTGACAGATACAAAGTACTTGCAGAGCAAATTGACTTGCCTGCTCCTATTATTTCCCGTTTCGATTTGATTTTTGTTATTGAAGATAAACCAAGCAGAGAAGGAGATGCAAAATTAGCAGAGCATATTCTAAAGATACACAAAGAGAATACTGTTGATTATGAAATTGAACCTGAACTGCTTAGAAAATATATTGCTTATGCCCGTAAAAATGTCAATCCTCAATTAACCGATGAAGCAAATCAAATCTTGCAAGAATTCTATGTAAATACAAGAAACAGCAATCCCGAAGAACAGGGAGCAGTTCCAATTACTGCAAGACAGCTTGAAGCTATCATTCGTTTATCTGAAGCAAGTGCTAAGATTAAACTTAAAGAATTCGTTGAAAAGGAAGATGCTGAAAAAGCTGTAAGACTGCAAATGGCATGTCTTAAGGAAGTTGGTGTTGATCCTGAAACCGGTGAAATTGATGCAGATATCGTTAGTGGAGGAACACCAAAATCAGATAGGGACAAAATCCAAAGAGTGACTGAAGAAATCAAACTCCTTGAAGAAGAATTTGCAGGTGATGCACCATTGAACGTTTTACTTTCAAACATGAGCGACAAATATGGTGTCAGTGAGGATAAAACCGAACAAATCGTAAGAAACCTTATTCAAAAAGGAGTTATTTATCAACCGACAACCGGATACTTTAGACGCGTAGTCTAAATTTAAATTTTTAAATTTAACCCTGTCAAGATTAATTGAATATAGTTTTTAATATACAATTCTTGATTTTGACAGCAAACAATTTTTATTTTCTTATTTTTACAAAATTAAAACCATGTAAAAATAAACCACCAACCGAATGGTGGAAAAAATATTTAAAGACAAAAATAACCGTCAAATTATGTAAAAATCATTTAACATTACCCATAACTGTAAAAAAGAATGTTAAAAATATCCTACTTCAAATAAAAATAATATCAAACAATATTACAAATATATGGCACCAAAATTTGTAAATAAGACTTAAAAAGACATCACATACTGTTTAAAGCTGATCAAAGCATCGAATACAACAATATTCGATAACAATAACTTTAATAATTATTAAAGATAAATTTAGAAATGTTATGAAAAAATTGTTGTTGGTCGTATTAATTTTTTTAATTATAGGTACTGTCAGTGCTCATGATGACTTAAATGACACTGCAGATTCATTACTCAAAGATACGGAATATAATTCAAACATCGACGATGATGATGGAATATTAGTAGTGGAAGAAGATGACTATATTCCCGTTGAGGTTAAGGTTAATGAATCTTGGAGCCTGAATGTTTATATTGACAGACATGATTCCCCAATCAATGAGGAATTAGACAATGTGAGCTACGACCAAATAGACATTCCAACAAGCGTTAAGATTAATGATGATGAAGAGCAGCTATCTTTAGGAAAACATAATATTGTCTATGAATTCAAATTCATCAATACCACATCAATATATAAGCCTGATGCATACATCAGCGATTCAGGAGTATCTTTTGACTTTAACTTTATGCGCAACAGCAAAAACCCGCAAAACCTAATTTATAGATTCACTTCACAGTTCAACATTATCAAATCCATAGATCCTATAGTCCAAACATTCTATCCAGATGACCTGAATATAACATATTCCGATTCACTTTCATTCAACCTTAAAGGGATACGTTCCGGTGAAGCAAATTTTTATATTGACGACAAATTATTTAATTCATATGAAATTGATGAAAATATTAATGATGAGGAGCTTGACACCACCAAGTTGGCAATAGGTTCGTATAATCTTGTCCTCATAGTGAAATCTGATAAGGTATATGCAGACTATGATGTGAATGCAGATACTTCCAATTCAGAGATTACAGTTAATTTTGCAAAATCCAAAAGAGTCAATACTCCAAACAGATACATCATCATAATAAATACCACTTTAAATGTTTGTAAATTTCCAGAATTAAATATAATCAATTTAAATGCACCTCCAATTGATGTAACTTACACCAGAAGCATCCCAGTGTATCTTGAAGGTGAAGGGGGAGGAAATCTTACAGTATATATTGACGGCAGGAAAGTTTATGACAATTCAGTCTTATTGAGCTGGGAAAATGCATGTTACATACCTACAAAAGATAGCAATGGAAATTATTTTGATGAGGGAACTCATGACATTTCATTTGAATTCACTCCTTCAGACAAGTATTCCCGTTTCAATCCTGAAATATCATTAAAAAACAATGCTTTAACACTCAACTTTTTAAATTCACAGGACAGCAGTGCATTTTTAAATGACAAATATGTGGCAAATACCAAATTGAACATTATCAACAAAAACACACAATTCATCCCTATCGAGTCTTCTGCAGTCATAAACATCATTCATACAGAAGACATTAATCTTAAAATAGATAATTTACCTTATTCATATAATTTGACCGTTTTTGTAGATGATGTTGAAATCTTTGATGAGTACACCTCCAATAACATAATCAACATCAAAACATTCTTTGAAAGGTCATCAATTGAAGAGACAAATGAAAGAGACATCCAAACAGGCAGCCACAGCATAAGGTTTGAGTTTAAGGCATTATACACTTATGATGTTGATGTTGAATTTAAAGACAATACCATGCATTTCAAATTCAGACAAATCGACTCCGACAGCAATCCGAATGGAGTTTATTATCAGCTCAACACTTCCCTAATCGTTAATGAAAAGAAAAAGACAGTCCATATCTTAAATGTTAAAAACAATACTTATTTTGATGATACTGAATTTGTCGTTAGAATGGACACATACAAACCTGAGGACGATGACGACTGGGACGATGATGATGAGGAAAATCCAATTGGTACACAGGACGTGGGCATCATTGTAAGTGATGAAAACGGAATAGTATACATCGGAGATAATCTGATGAATGTTTACCAGCACAAGCAGTGGAACTATGAGTTTGAAAATGAGATGCTTCCGAAAGCCGGAAAATACACTATAAAAATTATCAATTTAGCGGACAACACTTATGATACTGCAAAATTTGAAGTTAAAAAAGCCAATAGGATTTTTGCTAAAAAATATACTTCAGATGACTTCAATGTTTTATTCACACTTGATTTTTCATCCTGCAAGGAAGATTTGAATGGATATTGCCATGTTACTTTAAACAATGAAGAAAAAGCAATCAATGTTAAAAAAGGTTTAGTGAAAAGCAAAAAAGAAGTGCTTTTTAAAGACATAGACCCAGGAACCTACACTGCAACATTCACCCTTAAAGGAAATGAAATATATAATGACGTTACTTTAAAATCAAAGGTCACAGTGAAAAAAGAAGCTCCAAAAATTAGCTATCATAAAAATGGAGGAAATAAGCTTGACCTGACAATAGATATCGGCAAATCAAAAACTGATGCAGTTTTGATTGTAAGTGCTGGCGGAGTACAGAAGAAATTTACAGTGAATAAAAACACCAAACACCTTACAGTTGAGTTTGATAATTTAAAATCCGGCAGTTATGATGTTGAAATAAATTTCAAGGGAAATGAAAGATATACATCCAAAGCACTCGAAACACAATTAGAAATCACACACCATTCAAAACCTTCAGTTCCACAATCACATAAACAAACCAATAAGACAACTAATGGCAACGGTTTTGGAAACAATACCGGCGGAATCGGAACCGGAAGTGGAGATTCAAATGCAACAGGCAGTGGAAACGGCACATACAACGGAAAAATATCATTAAATGGGAAAGGATTTAATGGAGATTTAGGTTCACAAGGAAGCGGACATGGGGCTAAAAGTTACGAAGTAACCAAAAACATCATTAAATATGATGATAATATGAATACAATGTTTATACTTTTAATCATATTGATTATCATTCTATTTTTAAGTTTCCTCTATGAAAGAAGAGATGATGACGATTCAGAGGAATATTAACTTCTACAAATTATTCTACATCAAATTACTTTAATGCTTAAAATCCAGGCAATTATACTTTTTTCAAAATTTTCATATAGAATTAAAAAATAAACAATATTCCTATTATAAAATATAATGTAACATATATAATACTTAATTGATTAATATATTATTATATTCACATGTGAATATTAAATAAAAACATGAAGTGTAAAATATGAAGATAAAAAACATAATGCTTTTAACATTACTGTTATTGACAGTTTTAACAATAGGAGCCGTTAATGCGGCAGATGATATTGCATCAGACAACATGACTGTTAGTGATGATGCAGATATCATAGCATATGACTATGATGAGGATGATGAGTACGAGTATTATTTCGATCCTAATGAGGACGAAATATCCCTCGATCCGGATGATAACAACACCCTTACAGATATCTACTTGCCAAGTGAGGCAAAAGGTTATGTCGAAGTATCTACAGATAGAGAGAACATTGTAAGATTAGATGTCGATATCACTGATGACAATCATTGGGAAGAAGATGAAGATGGATTAAGTGGTACAATATCCATAGGAGATATTTTTGATAATTTAAGCAAGATTAAAAACGGCGATAATCTCACTTTCAAATATTACGAAATCAAAAATCAAAAACCTGAACTTATAGATATGTTTACAATTGTATGCAAGGTCACTTTAACTGAATCCACCATGACATTAACTGAAATCGATGATGAGTATGAATCAGAAGATATTGAAGTTGACTACTCTGTTGACATTGATGAAGGAATCATCATGGAAAACAATTGGGAAGAAACCGAATTAATCAAGATTACAGTTAACAATGAAAATTTAGATGGTAGATTTGAAATTTGGATTAATAAAACACTATCATTTAATAAGACCTTAGATTTATTAGATAGAGATGTTGATGACTATATTATCTATCTAAAGGATTTAAGCATAAATAAAGCAGGAACTTATATAATAGAAAGTTATTTTTATGATAATAATGGAGCAGTTAAATATAATTCAACTGAAGAAGAAGCAGAACAAATTATTTTAACATTATATGAACCACAAACTGCAGAAATAGATGGAGTATCAATTATTGTTGATTCCAGAACTAAAGTAATCACCAGTAATGAAAGTTTTATTACAGTTGATTCATCTGCTAGTGAAGATGACAATATAACAATTTATGTTGATGATGAAGAACCAATCACAATAAAACTTAACAACACTAGAAGAGATGAAGACAATAATTATATCATCGGATTTAAAGAATTGAACAGGCTTCTTGAAGTTGGAGAACATACCATAAATATTACATATAAAGGCAAAAATATAACTGACAAAAAAATTAATTTAATCTCAAACATCGTTATTACTTTAGAAGATGAAACAGTTTATACTGAATATGAAGACTATTTTGTTTTCATTAGTTTAGAAGACGGAGAAATTAAAAATCCTGAAACTATTTTAGAAGGCAAAATCAATTTAACCATAAAGGACGATGATGGAGATATCATTGCTACCTGGGAAAAAGATATTGGAGACATACAACCAAGTATTGAGGAAAACGAAGATGCTCTTGTAATAAGAGCCAAAGACATAAACCCTACATTAAACGGAACATACACTGTTGTTGTAATGTATTTTGACGGTAATGAAGCTGCAACCAAAGTTGAAAGCAAAGTGACTTTCAAAACATTAACTGCTGAAGACTATGGGACATTAATTAATGAAACCATTAAAGATAAAAATGCTTCAGTAATCACATTCACTGCACTTCCGTTAATCGATAACATCATAATTGAAATTGATGGAAAACAAGCCGATAAATCATACTTAAAAGATTTATATAATCAGGAAGGAGAATATTATATAAAATATGATAAACTAGAAGGTCTTACAGAAGGATCTCATAAAATAATCGTTTCTATTGAAAAAGAAAACGGAAAACTCACAGAAATTGCTAGTGGAAATATCATCGTTGATTTAGAAGAAAATATTGACCCTAACTTATCAATCACCGCTGCAAATATTGAAGAAGGCAATGCTGCCAATATAGTTATTACCACAAACTCTGCATTCACTGGAGAAGTTATAGTGCAAGTTGCAAACAAAAATTACTCAGTCAACATCAATAAAGGTCAAGGTAGTCTTAAAATCACAGGTTTAACAGCAAATACCTATACAGCAACAGTATTATTCAAATCAGACGGAATATTTAACGACAGCACCAAAACTACAACATTTAAAGTAACTTCAAAATCAGTAACTCCAGCTAAAACAGTCATTAAATTAACTTTAAAAAAGGTTAAAGTCAAAAAATCTGCTAAAAAACTTGTCTTAAAAGCAACCTTAAAAATCAATGGAAAAGCTCCTAAAAAAGGAACTAAAATAACCTTCACATTTAAAGGCAAAAAATATGTAGGTAAGACCAATAAAAAAGGTGTTGCTAAAGTAACCATCAAGAAAAAAGTATTGAAAAAACTTAAAGTGGGTAAAAAAGTAAAATACACTGCAAAATACTTAAATAAAACCGTTAAAAAAACAGTTAAAGTCAAAAAATAAGGATTAACTTCCTTATTTTATTCTTATTTTTAGATAGTTAACACCACTGAATTAAAATAAAACTCCAATCAGTTAAAACCAAAAAAAAAATAAATATGGATCAAAAAACTGATGGAATAACCTCTGAAAACTAAAAAAAAAATAAATCCATACCGTATTGATTATAATAAACTTTTATATATGACTTAATGCAAAAATTATATTACATTAGGAGGATGATTAATGAAAACTAAATATCTGATAGGATTTATGCTTTTTACGATTTTTTTCATATCCATTTCTTATGTTTGTGCTGAAAATTATGATACAAATTTAACACAAGCTTCCGAACAAGACATATCCCTTGAAAAAATTAATGAAGTGAAAGATAATGATAAAAATCAAGAAAATTCCAATGACAACACATTAATCTCTGCAGATAAAAACAAAACTGAACTTAAAGAGACATACTACTATGACGTTGATCAGGATGACGTATGCTATGATAACAGCCTTAAAATTGTATCCAAAAATGTAAAAATGTATTACAAAGACGGCACCGAGTTTAAAGTAAAAGTCTTAAATGAAAACGGCAAACCTGAAAAGAGATTATTGGTCTATTTTATAATTGATGACAAATCCTATAAAAAAGTTTATACCGACAGTAAGGGCTTTGCGTCAATTTCACTAAAATATAATATCGGAAAACATAACATCTACACAAGCATTGCTGAAGGAGATGGAAAAGGAAATAGCGGATCATTCTGGTTTACATATAACAAAATAACAATAAAATCAACAATCCCTACTAAAGCTTTATCAAAATCCATAAATCAAAAAAATAAAGAATTTAAAATCAAGTTTTTAAATAAAAAAGGCAAAATTCTTAAAAATAAAAAAGTTAAAATCAAAGTTAAAAGCAAAACCTACAAAATTAAAACCAATAATAAAGGAATAGCTAAAATTAAAATAAACTCATTTAAAAAAGGCAAACATTATATTACTGCAATCAACACTGTCACTAAAGAAAAACGAAAAATAACAGTTAAAATTAAATAAGATATTAATTATCTTATTTTTCTATTTTTTAATTTAATCATCCCATTAACAATACATTAATAAATGATTAAAACCAAATTTAATATATTATACTTATACTAATTTCATTAGGAGAGATAATTATGGATAATTATGAAGATTTATTAGAAAGAGCAATAGACCAATTACCTCCTGAAGTATTTGAACACAAAAGATTCAAAATTCCTAAAGCTTATTCAGATATCCAAGGTAATAGAACTTTTATTAAAAACTTTAAAGATGTTGCAGAAGGTTTAAACAGAGACCCTCAACATTTATTAAAATTCTTGATGAGAGAATTAGGTACTGCAGGAAATATTGAAGGTCAAAGAGCAATCTTACAAGGTAAATTTACTCATTATTTAATTAATGAAAGAATTGAAGATTACGTAGACAAATACGTTATTTGTCACGAATGTAACAGACCAGATACAAGAATTATCAGAGAAGGTAGAATATTCTTACTTAAATGTGCTGCATGCGGTGCAACAGCACCTTTAAAATCATTATAATTCTACTTTTTTTACCTATTTTTTATTGATAATATGTTTTGTCCAGAGTGCGGAAGTACAGATAAGGAAATGGTTGGAGACGTCTGTATTGACTGTTTTTTAAAAGAATTTCAGATGATTGAAATACCGGAAAGAATTGAAGTTCAAATCTGTAGCCACTGCAATAGTAAACTTGAAGAGGGAAAATGGAGTGATGAATTCATTCCCGAAGAAGAAATCATATACCGTGCACTGGAAAGAAACATTAAAATTGCTGATGAAGTTGAAAATGAAATCATAAACCTTGAAATCGACCAGATGAAAGGCACACTGGCAGAGTGTTATGTTGAAGTTATCGGAGAAGTTCATGGAACTCAGATTGAAGAAACTCATGAAAGTGAAGTTAAAATCCTAAAGACAGTCTGTCCGACATGCAGTAAAGTACAATCAGGTTATTACGAAACTGTTATACAGTTCAGAGCAGACAAAAGAGAAATAAAACCTGAAGAATATGCTAAAGCCGATGAAATTGTTGAAAGGACTTTAGTCAAACAGTCAAAAAAAGACAAATTGGCATATTGTCCTCAAATAGCTAAACTAAAAGAAGGCTATGATTATTATATTGGATCATTCAAAACCGGCCATAAAGTAGCTGAAGCACTTAAAGAGGAATTTGGAGGAATAATTAAAGAATCTCCAAGACTTATCAGCGAAGACAAATCCACAGGAAAAGGTCTTTACAGAGTCTGGATTTCAGTAAGAATCCCTGAATTTGAAGTTGATGATTTCATTAAATTTGAAGACAAAACCATGCAGGTAAATAGTCTCGGCAAAAATAGTGTTGTTGGAGTTGACATTTCAACAGCCAAAAAGCACAACATTCCAATGAAGAACATGGAAGACATTGAACTTGTTAAAAAATCTGATGAAATAGAGACAACCACAATCATTTCAAAATCTCCAAGCATCATACAAATTCTAGATCCAAGCGATTATTCCGCAGTTGATTTGGAAATGAAAGAGGAATTTGCTGACTACAATATTGGAGACGAAATCAAACTTATTAAAATTGACAATTACATTTATTTATTGAACTAAGTGATAAAATGAACATTGAAGAAAAGATTCAATTGATTGAAGAAGGAACCCTGGAAGTTATAGATACTGATGAGCTGAAAGAAGTGCTTGAAAAAGACCAACCTATAGCTTATACAGGTTATGAACCTTCAGGTAAAATCCATTTGGGACACGCTGTAACTGTACAAAAATTAAAACAACTCCAAAAATTAGGATTTAAAATTAAGATTCTTTTAGCAGATTACCATGCATTTTTAAATGGAAAAGGAACCGTTGAAGAAATAGCTGAAACTGCTGAATACAATAAAAAATGTTTCCAGGCATTAGGTCTGGATGAAACTACTGAATATGTTTTAGGTTCATCCTTCCAATTAGATAAAGATTATACAGATAAAGTTTACCAATTGGCCACCATGACTACTTTAAAAAGAGCAAGAAGAAGTATGGATCAAGTAAGCCGTGCTGATGACAACCCAAAAGTGGCAAGTGTAATTTATCCAATCATGCAGACCGTGGATATGGCTGCTTTAGAAGTTGATATTGCTCTTGGCGGAATGGAACAGAGAAAAATCCAAATGTTAGCACGTGAAAACTTAGAAAAAATAGGTGAAAATGTACCTGTTTGTATTCATACACCATTATTACATGGTCTTGACGGCGATGCTAAAATGTCATCAAGTAAAGGAAACTACATTGCTGTAGATGACAGCGTTGAAGTAATCACTAAAAAAATCAAGAAAAGTTTCTGTCCGCAAGGAGAAGTTGAAGGAAATCCAATGATTGAAATTGCAGAAACCTTTGTTTTCCCAAATCAAGATACTTTACTCATCAAAAGGCCTGAAAAATTCGGTGGAGATATTGAATTGACTCATGATGAACTGATTAAAGACTTCAGCGAAGGCAACTTACATCCAATGGATTTGAAAAATGGAATTAAAGACTTCTTAATTGAATTCTTTGCTCCTGTAAGAGAATACATGGAGGAAAATTAAATGGTGGAAGAAAAACAAGAATACGAAATGGGTTTGCCAAATGGTGTTGGTGAAAAAATGCTTGCACATGCCTTTGAAAAGTTCGACATTAAATTGGAGCAAACTGAATTTGGTCCAAAAATTATCGGAGAATATGACGAGCTTGTAAAAGCAAAAGAATTTTTGGAAAATGAAATTAAAGAAAGATTAAAACAATTACAAGGAGAATAATCTTCTCCCAAACTTATTTTTTATAATTATATTTTCAAAAAATTTTTATTTTTACTGTTTTCGATGTTTACATCACCATATATGATTTCTTCATTGCTTGAACCCACAGCAATTGTTTTTCCAGAATAATCGCAAATTAATGATTCACCACAAAAATTCATATTATTTTCTCGGCCAACCCTATTACACATTGCAATATTCACATTATTTTGATATGCTTGAACCCTAATTTCCCATTTGAATAGCTCTGTGTCTTCAAAGGTCGCATTTGCAGTAGGTATTAAAATTAGATTAGCTCCTTTTAATGCTTCTTGGCGAATACTTTCTGAAAAATGTCTATCGTAACAGACCACAATTCCAATTTTTCCAAATTTAGTTTCAAAAACATTAAAACCATCTTCACCAGGAAAATAATAATATTTCTCATAAAAATATTTGTTGTTTGCTATATTGACCATCTTTTGATTACCAATGATTTCACCATAATCATTAATTAAAAAGCTCATGTCATAATTTTTACCGTTCTGGCGAACGTATAAATTTGGTGAAGCATATATTTCATATTTTGCACATGCCTCCTGAATACCCCTAATGTATTTAGAATCATATGGCATCAAGTATTCACTTACATCTTTCTTTTGATATTGTGGAAAAAAGGGAGATAACTGAAGCTCACTAAAACAAATTAAATCTGCATTATTTTCACTAGCTTTTTTAATAAACTCAATTGATTTATTATAATTTTCTTCAATATTTTTTGAGATTTTCATTTGTCCTAGAGCTATTTTCAAAATACCACCTAAATAAATAAACTCATATCACTTTTCTCCCAAGAACCAATGAATGTAGCAACACCACCCAGTTCAACACCATCAATTAATTCCTCTTGATAACTTCCCAGTATATTCATTGACATTAGACAGGCTACAATGCGAAAAGCGTGATTTTTTGCACTTTCAATTAACTCTTCAAGAGACAGTATCACCTTTTGATTCATTATAGACCTAATAATTTTTGCACCCATTCCACCATATTCATTTTGACAATCCTAATTTTTTAGTGCCCCTAGGCATCATGAATCCAAATGTTTTTTCAATTAGAGTATTTTGACACTTACTTTTTCAGGCTTTCTCAAAATATTCAAATGTCTGCAATTTGAATTATTGGACCCGGACACAACTGGCCTTTGACATCAAGCTCAACAGCCATTAAATTTTTGACATATTCCCAATATTGATTAAAACCACCTTCAAGACTAAATGCCTCATAACCCCAAGAGATTAGCTCTTCTGTAGTATCATCACTTCTCTCACCAGTCTTATAATACACAATAATCTCTTTTGCATTATCAAGTTGTTCTAAATTGTACGTTAGCTCTGAATGAGGGATGTTTATTGAGTTTTCAATTTTTCCAAAAATGCTTCTTCATATCTAACATCGATTATTTGAATGTTTTGTTAGTCTTTTTCTAACAAGTCTTTTGTATTTACTATTTTTACCATTTTCATCACTTCTTTTGATTCGCCGAGCAATGAAAAAGATAATATAAAAATATAACAATAGTTATTTTTTCATCAAATTAGATATTCTTCCACATATTATATAAACATTTTGAAAATATAACAATAGTTATATATTGTAAATTTCAAAATAATTCATAATTAAACTTTAGGTAAAAATCATGAAAAAAAGAAAATATGGAAAAGAACTTGGATTTCAAACACGTGCTGTGCACAGTGGAAATGATGTAGACAAAGAAACAAATGCAATTAAACGTCCAATAACCATGGGAAACAGTTATGAATTACCCTATGACCCGACAAACATCAACTGGAGTAGTGCAGATAGCATACTATATACCAGAAATGGAGGATCAAATCAAAAATATCTGGAAGAGAAAATAGCAAATTTGGAAAATGGTGAAGATGCTATAGTTCTTGCAAGTGGAGTGGGAGCTCTTTCAGGATTATTCTTTTCATTATTGGAAAGTGGAGACCATGTTGTATTCTCCAATGTAACTTACATTGCAGCTTATAGACTATTAAATGAATTATTTAATGAAAAATTTAAAGTAAAGACCACAATTGTTGATACAACCGATATTGAAGAAATAAAAAAAGCAGTAACCAACAAAACAAAATTAATCCATATAGAAACTCCGGGAAATCCTACAATTGGAATATCTGACATTGAAGAAATTGCAAAAATAGCCCATGAACATGGTGCACTTCTTTCAGTAGACAACACCTTTGCATCTCCATTTAACCAACGCCCTCTTGAGTTAGGAGCAGATTATGTAATCGAAAGTTTAACCAAATACATTAACGGACATGGAGACTCAATGGGTGGAGCAATAATAGCCAATGACAAAGAACTGTTAACACCAATCAGAGAACAGTCACAAGTTAATTTAGGAGCAACAATTAGTCCTTTTAATGCATGGCTGATTATGAGAGGCTCTGTAACACTACCTTTAAGAATGAAAGCCCATAATGAAAATGCACAAGCAGTAGCGGAATGGTTAGAATCACAGGAAAATATAAGTTTTGTATCATATCCAGGACTTGAATCAAACAAAGGACATGAAATAGCCAAAAAACAAATGTTTAATGGATATGGTGGAATGATTGCATTTGGATTGAAAGCCAATCATGACAAACACAATGAATTTGTGAGCCATTTAAAAATCATAACTTCAGCTGTTTCATTAGGCCATGATGAAAGTTTAATTGTATTCATAGGAGAAGATGATGAAAGACAATATTTATACCCTAAAGAGTTCCATAATGGATTTTTCAGATTTTCTGTTGGAATAGAAGATGTGGAAGATATAATAGAAGATTTACGCCAAGCATTAGAAAAAACAGGATTATTTAGTAAAATATAAGTTCAAAGCGTTAAGTATTGTTAATGACTAATTGTTTTTAGATTCAATGAGTTGTGATGGATGTGGAAAATGTTTAACCATATGTAAACATGAGCCATCAACAGCATATATTCCATACCTTGAAGGTGTTGCCTGTAAATTGATTGATTTCAATAAACAAATTGAAAATCTAAATGAAATAGGAGGGGGTTTAAAAACCTCTTTTATTATTTGTTTTGAAATAATTTAAATTGAAAAAAATGAGTAATTATTTTTATCAAAATTAAATTAAACATCATTTAATGAAGTGAATTTTAAATTAAAATTAATTAAAATTTGAAATTTACATATAAATAATAACAAGCATACATCACAGAATACAATCCGGACAAATTCCAAGATATGGTGCTACTGCTTTTTTAATATCTGAAGACACCTTATTTACACCATTATTTGCATCGATAATCTTATGTTCATAATTTTCAACTAAGTTTAAATAGTTTTCTTTAACAGTAGCTAAAAACTCCTCGTTTTCAAAAGTATCTTCACCAGATGTTCTTGCAACAGACTTTTTAACATCCAAATCCAGCAATAACAATAAATCCGGCTTTTTAGCATACCTGTTTAAAATTTCAATCCATTCAGCAGGATCCTGATAAGCAAGAGATGAAATAAATGATCTGTCTGAAATAATTATTTTTGACTCATCTTCCAATTTATCCATTATCAACATCCTATCTGCTGCAAAAAGTAGTCCTAAAGTTTTTTGAATCCTATCTGTTGTTGCATCTGGACGTTGCAAGATTTTTCTAATTAATTTTCCGACTTCAGAATCTGTCGGCTCAACCATTGTTTCAACTCGAAAACCGTTAGCTTCCAGCCATTCTTTTAACATCTGAATTTGAGTTGATTTTCCTGCACCATCAATTCCTTCAAAAACTATATACATAAAAATTAATTTGGAAAAAATATTATTTAAAAGTAGAGGTTGATGTGTGAGTAGTTAAAATTTGATTAAATTTAGAGGAGATACATGCTATTAACTACTCACACCATTTGAAAGACAATGTAAACGTGTTTCATCGATAAAATATGAATTTTTAAATTTTGGCAGATAATTTTCTATTTCGTGTTTAATTTAATGGAAGTTAAGGATTAAATCCCCGAACTTCCTTCATGTACATTATCAATTTCGATTTTCTGATTCAACAATAACTGATTTATCCAACCAGATGCCCATTCTGACAAATCATCATTATCAAATGGAGTTGGTAAAAATTTATTTTTATTATCAATTATTCTTCTTGCAAGGTCCCTATAGACCTCTGCTTGAGCAGAATCAGGTGCTCCTTCAATTGTTGTTACACCATCTAACTCACAACGAGTAACCGTAGGAGACCTTGGAACAAATTTGATTACATCACTGTTAGTTTCTTTAGTGAAATCTCTAATCATATCTTCTTGAAGAGGAGATTTAATTGAATTACCTATAACACCTCCGAGTAGTGCGCCACCATTATTAGAATATTTTAGAATTCCTTTAAACAAGTTGTTCACGGCATAAATGGCCATATAATCAGAGGAGGTCACAGTATAAACCTGATCAGCAATTCCTTTACGAATAGGCATTGCAAAACCACCACATACAACATCCCCTAACACATCATAAATGATTATATCAGGATTGTATTCATCAATGATTCCATTTGTATTTAATAATTCAATAGCTGCAATAATCCCTCTTCCAGCACACCCTACTCCTGGTTCAGGACCTCCAGCTTCAACACAATAAATACCATTATATCCTTCATGAACAAGATTATCCAAATCACTGGATCTTTTTCTAACAGTATCTAAAACAGTTGGAATTGATTTTCCTTTTCTTAAGGTTGTTGTGGAATCATTTTTAGGATCACAACCAATCTGCATTACACTATACCCCAAATCTGATAGTGCTGCTGATAGATTTGATGTTGTGGTGGATTTTCCAATACCACCTTTTCCATAAATTGCAATTTGCTTTGTCATTAACTTACCTCCTTTAATTTTTTTATAATGGACCTACAAATCCGCTTACTACATCTTCAACTACTGTTAAACCACCTTCATATCCACCGTAATGTTTAGCTAGCACTGCCCTATTGTAAATTGGATATGAAATTGGAATATGCAAAGCATTATAATCTTCAATGGAAGTCGGTGCTTCAATTGAACTTGAAAATAGGAATAAGAATGGCCTATCTTCCAGATTTTTTCTAATCTTGTAAGTATCTGCTTCAAATATTATGTCCGGTTGAACAACAGTGTCAAGATTATTTCTAATTTCTGATATAATTTCTTCCCTAACTTCAATCGGAGGATTATCAGTTATCTGAATTATATCCGGCAAATAACCAAGTTCATTAGCCAAAAATTTTGTAAATGCGATTGCATAACTACTTTCAGCAGCAACAGCATAAAATGAATTTGGACGTACCAAAATGATTGCATCGCCAGGATATTCTAATAATCTATAATACCAATCTTCTTTTTGAGAAATGAAATTTTCTACTGTTTGCTCAGGAACTCCAATTTTTTCACCAACTGTTCTCAAGAATTCTGCAGTTTGTTTTGCACCTACTGGAACATTTGGGAATTTAATAAATGGAGTGCCATATTTTTCTTCTAACTTTTCTACAGCCCTAACACCTAACCAAGGATTTACCACAATATTGTATTCAGCTTGAGGTATTTGATTAATATGATCTAAACCATTTTTTTCTGAAAAGATTATGTTAGCTTTAATACCAATTGACCCTAATAAATTTTTGATAGTTAATAAATCTCCTTTCCAGTAAACATGATTGTATGGAACAATTCCGAAAATATTAACAGTTTTTTCCTCAACATCTCCTGCTTCATCAGGCAATAATTGATCGATAATTGCGTCCCAGAACAGATTATATCCTTCTGGAGAATTTGCTTTAAATCCTGGTGCATTAACATGAATTACTGCCGCTTTATCTCTAAATTCATCAACAACTTGATCAACATCATCACCAATTAATGATGGAACACAACCTGAAGTTACAACAAATAATTCATCGTTAGCTATTTCAATAGTTGATTCAATTAAGTTTCTAAGTTTTTCTTCACCTCCTAAAATCACATGTTCTTCTACAAGACAGGAACAAGGAGTACTTGTTCCCCCTTCATTTCCTCCTGCAGATTCTCCGCCAGCATATAATGTTCCGAATAGCTGACCTACCCCACATCCTGCACCTGAATGAAGGATTGGAATACCGCCTCTTATTCCCAGAGTTGTCCCATATACACCTGCAAGAGCACAACTGTATCTCGGTGCTTCAACCGCTTCTCTTTCAAAATATGATACATTAGTATCAATTCCGGATTTATTTTCTAATGTGTTTTCACTAGACAATTAATCACCCCCATAAATTTTAAGAACTAAATAATATCCATTAAATTATTTACCTTCATTTAAGTAGTATAAAGGATTATCCTGTTCATACCACCAGTCTTTATAACTTTTTTCAGTTTTTTCAGCCAAAGTCTTATGATAAGATTTATTTTTAAATGCATGTAACAAGAAGTTACCAAATGCTATTGCTCCAGCATAACCTGATTGAGCACTAGTAGGTTCAGGATCTCCCCTTAATGAGTGAATTCTAGTTACATTATTGTCTCTTTCCCAAGTTCCCCCTTGGAATGGACATGTTAATGTCAAATCAGGATCCAAATTAGTTGTTACATTAGCTTGTTCGGCAGCTTGGAATGTATTAACCATCAATTGGAAATCTCCACTTTTTTCAATGATATCTTCAAGTTCTTCAATTAATAAATCATCAAAGTCCTGTGCCATTGCTGCAGGAGTTGCTAAACCTAACTCATCAAAGTACGGCATTTGTGACACTAATCTTCCCTGACCAAGAGAACCTAAAACTGTTGGCTTTTCGCCATTTTTCCTCAAACTTACAAATTCATCCTGAATTGCTTTAAGTTTAGGTTTCCAAATCTTGTGTTCTTCCTCTATTAATTTTTCAACTTCATCCTCTTTGCCAGTGTATTTTGCAATGTTTCTTAACCATTCATCAGTACTTGAAATTCCAGTTGGAGAAGGATAAAGGAAATATGGAACCCCGTATTTTTGCTCCAATCCTCTTGAAAGATAATCTGTGTATGTAGGACAAATCGGAGCAGTTACAGCTGCCTCAGATAATTGCTCAAAATCAGAAACAGTTGCAAATTCAGGAATGAAATTTACTCTCAAGCCTAATTTTCCAAGCAATCTTTTTATTTCAAGCCTGTCCTGCCAAGTGTATGACAACATGCTCGCAACATTCACAAGATCTTCTTGTTTTTTCTCAGGTTCTTTAACCAAATATTTTAAAACAGCATGCCAAAATGCATCATAACCAGTTTGCACAAGTCTGCTCCTTATCCCTTCACAATGAATAGGAACAATTTTTGCATTTACTTCTGGTTGAACTTCATCAACTGTTCCTTCAATATCTTCACCAATTATACCTGTTGTACAGGATGTCAATATAAATATTGCCTGAGGGTTATAACGTTCTTCAGCTTTTAATATAGCATCCCTTAATTTTTCAGAGGCTCCATAAACAACATCATCCTGTTGGAGATTTGTTGTCAACCAAGCATTGTTATACTCATTAGTTCTACCCAATGATTCTGGAATTCCTCTATACAATTCACGATATCCTAATGATCCTGCAGAACATCCCACAGGAGCATTAAATATTGTAACAGAATCACGAATAGTTGTTACTCTGTTTGATAGATAGAAATTCAAAACACATCCACCAGATTGCTGGAATTTTCTATCAGGAATTGTAATTTTTCCTTCTTTTGCATCTTGTAATAGTTCAGATGCTTTCCCATAGTAAACATTTGTACCATTGGCACGTTGTTCCCTGTTAGGACAAGTATCCTTATCTAAATCAAGTATTCTTTTAATTTTATTTTTTCTACATGATCCATTTCCATGATGTCCACCATGTCCATTAACCATATTTACACCTTCCTATAATAAATATAACAATTGTTATATTTCATAATCAAACATACTACTCTCTAACAATTGTTAAAATAATAATCAAACTCCTCATAAAAGTTCAATTGAATAAATCCCATTAAAAATCAGTATATTCCAAAAAAATAAGACAGACATTAAAATGGAAAATATTTTTAAAGATTAAATATTCAACAATAGTAATTGCATTTATAAAAAAATTTTACATACGCATGACTAAAGGCATACACATGTGACAACATTTATGAACCATTATTATACATCTACACATAATTTTTACACCTTCCATATCATTTTGTAAACTTTTTTATAACTATTGTTATAAAAATTAGTCTGGTAGTAATAAGGTAGATAATTCTAGTATATAAATGTTACGGTTTTAGAGTATTTTTAAATACCAAATTAAACAAAGTTAATTATGAATAAACAATCAAGGTGTAAAAATAAAATGGTTTTAGAGGAATTATTGGCTCCTGCAGGTTCTTATGATGTATTAGTAATCGCAGTAAATGCCGGTGCTAATGCAGTTTATATAGCTGGGCAAAATTATGGAGCTAGAGCATATGCTAAAAACTTTACCATAGAAGAAATCAAAAAAGCAGTCAATTATGCTCATTTAAATGGGGCAAAAGTCCATGTAACAGTTAATACATTAATTAATAATTTTGAAATTGTTGATGTTCTGCAATATCTATTTAAATTATACCAAATTGGAGTGGATGCAGTTATTGTTCAGGATTTCGGATTAATATGGCTTTTGAAAACATTCATTCCAGATTTGGAAGTTCATGCTTCAACACAGATGGGATTAAACAATTATGCTTCAATTAAATGGGCTGGCAAAAACAATATTAAACGTGTTGTTCTTCCAAGAGAAGTGACTATCCCGCAAATCCAGGAGACTACTCAGAGATTAAAAGAGGACAATATCAATATGGACATTGAAGTGTTCGGCCATGGTGCATTATGCTATTGTGTCAGCGGAAAATGCTACATGTCCTCATACAATAGTGGTCGTAGCGGAAACCGTGGAGCTTGTGCTCAACCATGCAGACGAGAATACCGTTTAAAATACAGAGGATATAATATTGGAAACGGTTACCTCCTATCCACTCATGATCTTGCTACCTATAATCATTTAAATGAAATTTCCGATGCCGGAGTCAAATCATTAAAGCTGGAAGGCAGGATGAAATCCGGAGATTATATAGGAACAATCGTCAACAGTTACAGAAACATTATTGATGGAAATCCCGGAGATTACAAAAAAGATTTACACCTTGTTTTCAATCGCCAGTTCACTGACGGATACATGATGGGCGACAAGCCCGGAGATGTTATGGGCAGAGGCCACTCAGGCCATGAAGGACTATATATCGGAGATATTGTAGATATTGATGGGACCAAAGTTACAATAGAAGTTAAAAACCATGAAATCCCAGTCATTTTAGAGCCTGGAGATGGAATCGCTTTCAAGTACAACGGCAAGATTAAAGGAATTTATCTTGAAAACATCATAAAACAGGATGAAAATGAAATTGTCATTGACACTACACGTCTTGTTAAAGTCGGAACCGAAGTTTTCATCAGTTATTCAAAATCAACACATGAATACTTAAAGCAGTTTGAAAAGGAAACCATCAGAAATAATGTGGGAATCAATTTATCCCTAACCTGGGATGAGGATTTAAATCTATTTACAAAGGTTGAATTCCACATTGATGATGAATTGATTAATTTCCGTCATAAATGCTTAGGCAAGTTTGAAAAAGCAAAAAACAAACCAGTAACTGAAGAAATAATTACAAAACAGCTTGAAAAAACTGGTCAAACACCATTTTATATCAATAATATTAGGTTTAACAATATGCCAAAGGACATATTCATACCTATCCGCGAAATCAATCAAATCAGACGTGAAATTTTGGATAATGCTACTGATTTATTGCTTAATCATTACACTCCTACCAAGAAGTCTGTTAAAAAAGTTAGAAAGGATTTAAGCAAATTCTTTGATGATTATGATAACATTAAAGATAAACCTAAAAGGAAATCCCCTAAACTGTCAATTTTCATTGATGACATTTCACAGATTAGAGCCGCTTCAGGTTTTGATTTGAAACGCATTTACTTTGACGGCAACTGCCATTATAATAATCCTGAGGATTATTTCACAAACATTAAGGAAACCTTAAAGCAGGGTAGTTTAATGGCATCTCCAACCGAGTTCGTTTGGGTATTATCATCATTTATTTCACAGGAAGATGCTCTCAAATGCAATGAGATTGTCAAGGAACTTGAAAATGAGGGAATCATCATTTCTGTCATGGGCGATTTTCCGGGCATGAGTGAAATCTTTGACTGTCCTATTTACGGCAATCACAATTTAAATGTTTGGAACAGCTTTTGCGTGCGCAGTTTAAATGAATCAGGATTCAAATCACTGATATTATCCTCTGAGTTATCAGGAGATGAAATACAGGAACTGGTGCATAAGAATCATGACAGGAATATTGATTTGGAAATGATTGTTAATGGAAACCTGGAAGTTATTGTAAGTAAGGATGATTTCACCAATCTGAATGATGGCAAGGATTTCATAATTTCAAATGATGCTGATTATGCTATCCTTGAGGATAAAAAAAGGAAAAAATTCAAATATAAAATTTTCTTTGACTATAACAGACAGAGCCACATCATCAATAAGGACTGCTTATGTCTGATTGAAGAGATGAATGAAATTAAGGAATTGGGATTGGATTCATTGATTCTGGACTGCAGATACTCAAATGAACAGTACACCTCCCAGATTTTATCCATATATAATGAAAGTCTTAATGGAAAAAATCAGGATGAACTAACCAAGTATAAATACCAGATTATGGATTTTTCACAGTCTTACATTAATAAGGGCAATTATATTGAAGGTAGATTACATGAGAATTCCTGAATTGCTTGCTCCTGTCGGATCTGTGGAACATTTGAAGATTGCAATTAATGCAGGTGCAAGTTCCGTTTATTTGTCCGGGAAAAATTATGGTGCTCGCAAGTTTGCAGAGAACTTCACATTAGATGAAATCCGTGAAGCAGTAAACACTGCACACATGCATAATGTTAAGGTTTACGTGACTGTGAATACCATAATTAAAGAAAGAGAATTGGACAATGTCCTGAATTATTTAACCCACCTACATGCGATTGGTGTTGATGCCGTTTTGGTTCAGGATTTAGGACTGATAGAACTGATTAATGAATACTTGCCTGATTTGAAGATTCATGCTTCAACACAAATGACAATTGAAAATCAATTGAAACTAGATTATTTTGAAAGCAAAGGAGTTAAACGTGTTGTTCTTCCACGTGAGATGAGAAAAGAAGAAATTCAAAATATTAAAACAAATATGGAACTTGAAGTATTTGCTCATGGAGCATTATGCTATTCATACTCAGGACAATGTTTAATGAGCAGTTTTAAGGGAGGTCGAAGCGGCAACAGAGGAACCTGTGCTCAACCTTGTCGACAGAAATACCGAATCGATGGAATCAAAAAGCATGATTACTATTTATCACCATGTGACTTGAGCCTGTTTAATCAGCTAAAGGAAATTAGCGAATCAGAAATACACTGCATCAAGATTGAAGGTAGAATGCGCAGCAAGGAATACCTTGCCATTGTCATAAGCAATTACAGAAAAGCATTGAACAAACTGAAAAGCGGAAAAACAAGCAGTAGTGAAGAAATCAGTCTTGTTTTCAATAGAGGATTCAGTGAAGGCCAGTTCATGAACACATCCAAAAGAAGCATTCGTCCAGGACATACAGGTTTGAAGATAGGGAGAGTCATTAAAAGCAGCAAAAATCAAATCGCAATAAGATTACATGACTATATAACAAGTATTCCTGAAAAGGGAGATGGTTTGCTTATTGTCAAAAACAATAACGATTACGGATTGGAAATATCTCAAAATCCAATAGTCACCACTTTAAATCATTTCAACAAGGATAAATTCAAGCAGGTTAAAGATTTAACCCGTAAAAATAAAGTGTTAATTGTAAAAAGGGTTCGACAAAACAAGAAAAGTGATTTTAACTTAAATGAATCTGATGTATACCTGACAAAGAGAAACAGGTTATCCAAGAAAGTTAAGGAAATTGAAAGCAACGGCTCAAGTTATGTAAAATCAAAATTGATCCTCACATTTTCATTGAAAAACAAGTACCCTGTTTTAAAATCCCGATTGACTCTCGCAAATAGAAAAGTCATTGAAGCAGAAGTTAAGGGAAACACTACTTTTGAAAAGCCTTTAAAGAAAAGTGTTAGTACAGACACTGTCAGAAAGCAGCTTTCAAAGGTTGACAATTACCCATTTGAAATCACACAAATAAATGTCAATTATGACGGATCACTGTTTATTCCCATAAGCAAACTTAATGAACTTCGAAGGAATTTATTTGAAAAACTTGAATCAGAAGTGATTAAATCCTATCAGCGTAAAAGAAAAAAAATCAGTTTAAATAGGGTTGAAACTGAAATTGAAAATCATGAGGTTAACTTTTCATTTTATACTACTAATTTAAACCATTTGAGAAATTTGGATAATGTTAAAAGGGTTTATCTGGAAATTCCTCATCCTGATGACTCCCTAATTCTTAGAGAGGAAAATTACAATATAAGTTATATGGTGAATTTCCTTAAGGAAGCTTTGGAAATATCCTACGGCAAGGATTATGAGCTGATTTGGAAATGGCCAGACATTACCCATGACAAGCTAATCAGGGCATTCAATAAGGTTCGAGGAATACTGAATAAGATGCACTATTCCTTACCTATTATGAGCAATAGTTTTAATGCTGAGTATTGTTCCTATTCCATGAATCTCACAAACAATTATGCAATAGGCAGCCTTAAAAACTATAAGATATTAACATTATCAGTTGAGCTTAACCATAGTGACTATGAGGACATTATAAGATATTGCAAAAGTCCTGAAAAACTTGAGATGATGGTTCATGGTTCTGTTGAGCTTATGAAAACAAGATATGATTTATTATATGGAAATGAAGTTAAAAAATATGATAATTACCTGATTGATAGAAACAATAACAAATATCCGATTCATAAAAGCATTTCCAATGAGGAACTGATTATATTTAATGACAGCGAACTTTCGCTACTTAAAAAAGTTAATCACTTAAAAGACATCGGTTACTGTAATTTTTCAATAGATGGAAGATATAAAGAAGATGATTATTATAAAATCATTGATGTTTACAGAGAAGCATTGAATGACAATATTAATGAAAAAGAACTTCAAAAATACAGTCTGAAAAATACGATTGCTAATTTCTGATTACTTTTCAAATGCTCTCAGCAAAGTTTGAATATATACTATTTATAGAGATTATATTTACAAAAAGGGTTTGGTTAAAATGCAAGGAGAAAGAATTACATTGCAAAACATTAAAGGAATAGGAGATAAAATCTCTGAAAAAATCATTAATAGTGTTGGAGGAGAAGATGCACTCCAAAAAATAGTTGATAATGTTGATGTTGAAAAAATAGCGGCAGTTGATGGAATAAGCCAGAGAAAAGCAATTGAAATAATGAATCAACTGTTAAATAATCCTGAGTATGAGTTTATCAAAAGTGACCGTGCCATGGAGCTTTATGAAGACATCATCAATAAGATTTTGGCATATTCCAACACCAGCTATTCCAAAAATCGTATCCTATTGCTTTCTCCCTCAAAAGACATTGGAAAAATTAATTCAAAACTTGATTTTGTAATGAATGCCAAAGAGCATGTTTCTCAGCTTCCAATCATTAAATTAAGAGGTTTAATGAAAAATTTGAAAGAAGTTGAAGAAGTTAAACCCGAATATGATCCAAGCAAAGTTATTCTTGTTGAAAGTGCCGAAGACAATTCCTATCTTACTGATTTAGGACTTAACCAATATTACCCAATTCTCACCGCTAGTGATTCCCCACTTCTTAAAGAAGAAATGATGAACTATGATTTAGTTTTTTATGTTTATTCACAGGGAATTCTTGATTTTGAAGGCATGCCCAATGTAATAATGATCAATATTGAAGATAATGATTATGAAATTGTTCCTGAAAAAATCATTAACTTCTTTATTCAAAATAAAGAGTTATTTACAAGAGTTCATGAAATCCAAAAAATCAGAAATAAGGACAGTGTTTTAGGAGAAATCATTCCAATCATTGATGAATTGAATATTATTGATAAAAGAGAAGTTGATATTGAAGAACTTGTTCTTTCACTTAAAGATGAGATGGATGATGAATTGGAAAAATCCATAAAGCAAGTTGATCTTGAAGGAGATGAAATACTTAATTTATTAAATAATAACTTCCCTCCAAAGATTACTAAAATATTTGATGACATTATCAGTAAACGAAAAGCAATCATTAAGGAAAAAACTGGGATGAGTTTTGATCCGTACCTCAGAACATATCCTATTCAAATTGATGAAACAGAAATTCAAAGGGTGACTCTCGAACAGTCATCCCAAAAAGAAAATGATATATTTGACATTAAAAGAACTGCAGCTATTGAACTAAACTCCATAAAACAAAAGGCAATTGCTGAAGTTGAAGATGTAATCAGATTTGATTATGAATTCAGTTTAGGTAGTTTTGCATATGAATATGATTTATGCAGACCTGAATTCAGTGAGGAAATAAAACTAACCGGAGCCCTTCATTTAGAGTTAGCTCTTAAAAAAGACAAGGATTTTGTTCAAACAGTAGATTATCAATTAACACAAGATGAAAATATTGCACTTCTAACAGGAGCAAACAGCGGAGGTAAAACAACCCTTCTTGAAACATTGACACAAATTTCCATAATGGCACAGATGGGCCTTCCAGTAAGTGCAGAAAAAGCGGAAATTAAATTATTTGATGAAATTTACCACTTCTCAAAGAAAAGATCCCTTGATGCAGGTGCATTTGAATCATTCTTAAACGTGTTTATTCCAATCGTCACCACAAATAGTGAAAAGTTAGTATTATTAGATGAACTTGAAGGCATCACAGAACTTGATGCTGCAGTTAAAATAATATCAACATTCATCGATATGATTAAGGAATCCAATTCTTACGGTGTGATTGTCACTCATATGGCAAGGGAACTGATGAATTACACCAACATTCGTGTGGACGGTATTGAAGCAAAAGGATTAGATGAAAACTATAATCTAATTGTGGATAGAACTCCTAAGATGAATTTCCTTGCAAAAAGTACACCAGAATTAATTCTAAAAAGAATATATGAAAAATCCGATGATGACTTAAAAGCAGTATATGCCAGAATTTTAGAGAAATTCTAAAAAAACATATACTACTTTTTACTATTTTTAATTAATGAAAGTTAAACCTAGTGCTAGAAATGAGAACATAAAAAGATTAAATGAAATCTATAAAGTGTTAAAAAAGAATGATTTCGGATATTTAATCGAAGAAAATACTTTTTTTAAAAAATTTCCATTCCTTAGAAATTATCAAGCTGAAAAAGAAGGATATTTCCCTGATGAATCAGTTCCATTAAGAATTAGAAAAGTACTGGAGGAATTAGGTCCAGCATATATCAAATTGGGACAGATGCTAAGTACAAGGCCGGATCTTGTCGGCAAGGATATTTCTGAAGAACTTCAAAAACTAAGGGACAACACTCCAGTAACCCCATTTGATGAGATTAAAGAAGTTATTGAAAATGAACTGGAATCCCCAATTGAAGATATATATTCTGAAATTGATGAATCCCCAATCGGTTCAGCTTCAATCGGTCAGGTTTATAAGGCTCGTTTAAAAAGCACAAATGAAGAAGTTGCTATTAAAGTTCAAAAGCCAAATTCATATGAAGTAATCAAATCTGACGTTCAGATAATGAAATTTTTGGCAACAAGAACAGACAGGTTCCTTTATAAAACCAGAACATACAATTTGCCTGCCATGGTCAGTGAATTTGAACGTTCCATATTTAAGGAACTCAATTACATTGAAGAAGTAATGAATATGCAGAATCTTGCAAAAAACTTCAAAGGAGTTAGTTATATAAAAATACCTAAGGCATATACCGATTACTGCTCTTCAAAAGTAATTACAATGGAATTGATAAATGGTGTTGAAGTAAGCGATTTACTGGAAGGAGAATATCCCGAAATCGATAAGAAAAAAATCGCTGATTATGGAGTCAAATCTTATTTTAAACAAATAATGATTGACGGATTCTTCCATGCAGACCCACATCCGGGAAACCTGATTGTAACTGAAGACAATAAGTTATGCTATATTGATGAAGGAATGATGGGAATCCTGAATGAAACTTTTAAATCAAATCTGGCAGAACTGATTTTGCTTTTACTTAGCGGCAATACCGACAACATCATGAATCAGCTGATTTATATGGGCATTATCACACCTGCCCAGAATACTCCTGAGCTAAAAGAGGATGTTAATGACCTGTTGAATCTTTATTATGGTGCTGATTTGAAAAACATGGATGGTTTAATGGAAGATTTATTGAATGCAATGGTTAAAAATAATGTGATTCTTCCAAGAGAATTTGTAATGATCGGACGTGGAATTGCACTTATAGAAGATACCGGTAAGAAATTAAACCCAAAATTCAATGCAGCAACAGAACTTAAAAAATTATCAAATAAAATAATTCTAAATAAATACAAACCGGACAGGGTTGCAAAAACTAGTCTGAATTACTTCCTTCAGCTAGAACACTTGGCAAAGGATCTTCCTGATACAATCAACAAGACAATTTCTAAACTTGAAGAAGGAGAGCTTGAAGTTAACCTGAAACATATGGGCATCGGTGAGCTAACCAATCAGTTATCAGTATCATTAATCATATCCGCAATCATTGTCGGATCATCACTTGCAATTCTGGCAGATAAAGGACCTACACTATTCGATATACCAATAATTGGATTGTTTGGTTTCGTATTCAGTGCGGTTTTAGGTGCATATCTTGTTATTCAATATATGATAGAAAGAGAATGAATGTATGCTTTACCAAAAACATACAAAATATATTTTTTCAAATTTGTTAAATTAAATTTTGCCCGTATACTAACTCTCTTGAATCATTGCTAGAATACCCTTCGCTCCTCGAGTAACCCTCGAAACGGGCAGCCTATCCAATGCTGGGTTTCTCCTAATCATCAACAGCAAAAGCTTCCCTCATAGAAGGACCGTAGGCATTGGTCAAAAAATGATACGACAATAATATTATGTAAAAAATGATATTTAATGATTTCTTTTAAAAAAAATAGAAAATAATCAAGATATGAATCTTGATGAAATGTTTCAGTCCCCGTGGTGTATGAATTATGTATAATTACTCCAAATAGTCCCGGTGTTGAAGCGAAAGAAAACTTTCTTAAGAGTAATTTGAACAAGGTAATGATACAAAAATGATTGGATAGATTAGATGATAATACTATCCACCTGTTCAGACAACTCCTTATAACGATTTCTTATTGTCACTTCAGTAACTCCTGCAACTTCAGCAACATCACTTTGGGTTCTTCTTTCATTTAACAGAATTGAAGATATATACAAAGCAGCTGCAGCCATACCTACAGGACCTTTACCGTTATTTAACCCTTTTTTAATTGATTGATTAATAATTTCAATTGCCTTGGATTCAGCTTCACCAGACAAATCCAACAGGCTTGCAAACCTTGGAATATAATCAATAGGTGAAGTAGGTTTCAATTTAATATTAAGTTTTCTTGACAAAAACCTGTAATTTTTACCAATTTGTTTTTTGGAAATATTTGATACCTCAGAAACTTCCTCCAAAGAACGTGGAATATTATTTCGTCGACAAGCAGTATAAATTGAAGCTGCAACCATACTTTCAATACTTCTTCCACGAATGAGCTTATTTCGAGCGGCTTTTCTGTAAATCACAGCAGCATCCTCACGAATGGAACGGGGAATGCCTAACTTGGAAGATTCACGATCAAGTTCACTTAAAGCAAATGCCAAATTCCTTTCACTTGCATTAGAAATTCTCAAACGCTTATTCCATCTTCTTAAACGATATAATTGCTGCCTATTTGCTTCGGGAATATTACGGCCTTTACTGTCTTTATTTCGCCTGTCAATATCAGTAGGCAAACCCTTATCAGCAATTGCATAAGTTGATGGAGCACCAACTCTAGTACGCTTAAGCTTCTGGTCATGGTCAAATGCTCTCCATTCCGGACCGTTGTCAATGATGTTTTCATCTAAAACTAATCCGCAACGGGCACAAGTAACTTCAGCTTTCCTATCGTCAACTATTCTTTCAGTAGAACTACAGATAGGACAAGGTTTAACTTCATTGTCATGAAAGAGATCATGCGGTCTAACTTCATGATAAACTTCGGTGGTTTTGGTTGTTATAATATCATCCTCCTCAGGACAGGAATAAAATTCCAATGGTATTCGACAATCAAAACTAATTAAAAAAGGATAAAAATAGTATAATTAGTTTTTACATACTTTCAAATTTAGATGGTTGTATAAATTCAGAGTACATTATAATATAATGAGCTTGCAGCGAAATGAAATTCCCATAGAAAACCATAGTACACAAACAAAACACAAAAGGACTTCACTACTGGGATCGAAACGAGACCAGGTATAACCCCCATGCTATGACCGCAATACTCATTATGTTATGAAAATGATAAAATAATAAGTAATTAGAGTAAAGATTTGTATATAAAAGGCTTGCAGCGAAATGAAATTCCCATAGAAAACCATAGTACACAAACAAAACACAAAAGGACTTCACTACTGGGATCGA
>NZ_JAFUHT010000008.1 GCF_017468685.1 Methanobrevibacter sp. | reverse complement strand
TCAGGAAGTTTCCTCAACCCTTATGAACTTCCGAAAGATGCACGTGATGAAATATTGAAAACTTTAATGAATTTAGGCAATGTTACAGAAATTATTGTTGAATCAAGACCAGAATATGTCAAAGAGGAATATTTGGATGAAATTTTTGAGATAATTGGAGACACATTATTTGAAGTAAGCATAGGTCTTGAAACATCTAATGATTATACCAGATTAAATAAAATCAATAAAGGTTTTACACGCCAAGATTTTGAGGATGCAGTTAAATTAATGCAAACCTTAAAACAAACCAAAGGTTATAATCTCAAATCTAAAGCATATATTTTTGTAAAGCCGATTCTTGTATCTGAAGCTCAGGCAATTGATGAATCTATCGAAACTGCACGCTACTGTAATTCCATCGGCGTTAACCGATTATCATTTTGTCCTGCGACCATACACAGCGGAACCATGATTGAAAGGTTTTGGAGAAAAGGAGCATACCAACCGCCATGGATCTGGTCATGCATAGAAATCATTAACACCGTACGTGACGAACTTGACATTCCTGCACTTTTAGACACTTCAGGTTTTGGTTCAAGAAGAGGGCCTTACAACTGTAAGAAATGCAATAAGGATTTAAAACATATGATAATAGCCAATAATCTGACTCAAACTAAAATTGAGTACGATTGCGAGTGTAAAAGTGAATGGAAAGGTGCAGTCAACAACTCAGACATGAATTCGTCAACCGTTGAAATAAAACATATACCATTATATTAATTAAACTTATAATATATTATAGGAGGCAAATATGAAAACTAAATTTATTAGTTTACTAGCTATCATTCTTGGATTAATAATTATCATATTCCCTATAATGGGAGTTATTGGCGTTAGTTCATTAATTAGCTTATCAGTATTATTAATATCTATTTATTTACTCGTTGTAGGAGTGTCAATAATAGATTATAACAAAACAGGAGCGTTGCTTGATTTAGTATTGGGTTTAGTTCTGTTATTCTTAAGTATCTGTTTGATATTTAATCCTGCATTGCTTGGATTTTTAGCAGAAATCACATTATACCTTGCTGGAATAATGTTAATAATTGTAGGGCTTGCTTCATTGATTAATAACCGTCAATCAAGATATGGTTTTTATATTGGAATAGCAGGAGTTGTTCTTGGATTATTATATATAATTATTGGAACTTATATTGCAAATCCAATTATATTAGGTACTTTAATTGGAATATGGTTAGTAATTAGTGGTATTTTAAAATTAATGGATGGTTAAATACTATCCAAAAACTTTCTTTTTTTGGTGTTTGTTTTGATTGGAATTAGTGCAGATTTTGACCCCGTTCATAAAGGTCATGAACATTTGATTAAAGAGGCTAGGAAAATAGCTGACAGAGAAAATAAAAAACTGGTCGTATATTTAAACAAGGGATTTAGTGCAAATCATGCTCCATTTTTTGTAGATTTTGAAGCTCGAAGTAAAATGGCACTGGCTTTAGGTGCAGATGAGGTTAAATCATTTGAAGGCTTACACCACAGACTGGTCCTGTCTTACAGTGTTCCAATCAGAATTAAGCAGATGATTGATGATGGCGTGACAGATTATATTACCTCTGCAAGTATATCATTAGATGAAATCAAAACTAAAGCACAGAGATTCATTGATGAGGGAAACTTTGTTGGAATGCCAAAAAGTTACACCAACAGAAATGAAATTCGATGGTATGCCATCAATGAGTTTTTAGGCTCAAAACTTAATTATCATGTCGTGAAAGAATTTAACAAAGAAAAATATTCCGGCAGATTGATAAGGCAGTCAATCATAGACAATGACATGATCATTTCAGATGAAGTAAAAAAGCTTCTTCCAAAAACCACAGTTGAAATACTCGAGCAGGAAATTGATGAAGGCAGAACCCCCGGCAAGAGAAATTGGACAGACATATACAAAATAATGAATACATATTCCCGGGGAAATCTTGAAAAAATAGCTTATCTCAATGGAAATACAATTAATGAAATCATTAAAAGAAGAGTTTATAGAGACCCCGAATCAATTTGGGCCGTTTTTAGAAGGTCAGACTATGGGCCTGTGATGACCAGACTGGCAGTTAGTGCCATTGAAATGGATGTCACAAAAAAAGAGGTTATGGAACTTATGAAAAGTTACGAATCACAAGGAGTTATTCCGGATAACCAGAAAGTTCAAAGGGTTATTGACCGTGCATGGTACGTTGCGTGTGAAGGTGAAAAGGGCATAAGCGCACGTGATGCAAACAATAAATTCAGAAGCGAAAACATTACTGTTGATACTGCCCCTTTAACTCTTGAAGCAGGATTGAACTTAACTAAATTTGAAACAAAAATAACCAAAGAAGGTCTAAATACAGATTTATATGTTGATAAAAACGGAAAAATATCCGTTCAGTTTAAAAGTGAAGGTAAAAAGATTAAAACTAACCTAAGATTGCCTGCACGAGACGTGACATACTTACGATACATTATGGATTCCCATTTCATTCCCGTTGACGGTTTTATAAAACAGGCCAAAAAAGGATTTAAGGTTAAAGTGATTATTGGCTGAGTCTTTCAAGTGCAGCCTTAACCATTATTAAATCATCACTATCAAAATAATTTATTATCTCATCCAATTCTTCAGATTTTCTTTTTTTGGAATTTAAAGTGTTTGCAATTCTTGATTTGGATTTTTCCCTGAAAGTCTCACCTTCTGTCAATGTTAAAATATCAAAGAATTCCTCCTCCAGACCATATCCTTCAGCAAGGTTTGACGATTCGATTAACAATGCTGACAATGTTTTTGTATATGTGCTTCTGAGTAACTTTAAGAGACTAACATCACCTATTTTTTCACTTATCACTTTAATTTGGATAAATTCATTTAAAAATGACAATTCCTCAGCTTTTTTGCCAGCAACATATAATATCGGATTAGTTGAATCAATCTTACCTATAACTGCACCATCAATTAGATTTTCAACATGCTCATTGATTTTCATTGTAGTGTCTGGCGAAATGTTATTTAAATCCAAATATATTCCCTTTGCATATTTTCCATATTTTTTTGAAACATTTAATGCACTGGCAGGGGAGTTTGCAGAAATCAAAATATCTGATTTGATTGCAACTTCCTTAAATGAATCTAAAACTTCAACATCTGACTGTTTAATGTTTTCTATTGTTTTAGGTGACCGGTTTTGAGCAGAGGTTATGAATAATATATCCTCTGATTTTATTAATTTTATGAGATTTTGAGATACTTTTCCAAATCCTATAAATCCGATTATCATAATTTCACAAAATTATTTTTTAAACAAAAGCATGTCATGCAAATTGGCACCGATAGCTCTTGATATGGTGTTACATTTGGCACATAATAAGAAATAGACTTCTTTAGAGGATAAATCAATTTCGGATAATCCCTCAAAATTACCCATTCCTTTTGAAATCACGAATTTATGAGAATTGAATATTTCCCTAAACTCATCTGAAATTTCACTATCCACATAGCCTACTGTTCCGCAACCGATTTCTACAATTTCACCGAATTCATCAAGACCTGCATCAAGTGCTTCTTTTTTAGTTGCATCATTAAGAATAGGCACCGATTTAACTGCTATTGTAATATCCAAATCGTATTCCTTAATTTTTTCTAAAAGCAGCTTGTCGAAAACAATTTCACCAGTATTATCCACCAGATATAATACTTTATCATTGGCCTTTAAAGATTTTTCAAATTCTTCAATATCCTTAACAGCCAAATCTTTTTTAAGGGATTCTTTTATTACCCCTTCAATATCATCTTCAAGGGTGAATGCTCCAAAGTCCAGAATATTGCCTATAATGGCTATTTTTACATAATTTTCTAAACTGTCATCCTCATCCAATATCTTTTTTACATCAGGCAGATACTTTAATGCGATTTCATTGCCTTCAATTTTCTCTTTAAAATAAGGATCTCTGCAGCCAGTTTTTTCGATAATCATTTTATGCATGGCAGAGCCGGTTCCATTTGAATTGGTATCAACCTTAAAATTATTGCTGAGATATTTAAAGATATCTTCCATTATTTCCATCTTAAGAAGTTCATCATCTGTTGATAAATCCAGTGCTTCTCGGGCTTGCCTTAAAAAGCAAGGCCCACATTCATAACTTATTTTCAAGATTAACCACCATAGATTATTTGAACTAATTGGATTTCATCATCTTTTTGAATTACAGTGTCTTCTATAACCAGCTCTCCGTTCTGTTTTGAAACGATAGTTTGAGCTGACAATTCCAATTCATCAAGCAAGTCCCTGATGGTATAATTATCATTCGGCAATTGCCTTTTTTCATTTAGATTTTTATAAATTAGTGTGAATGTCATATTTTATACTCCCAGTTCTTTTAAAAATGAGCATGCCTTGCACAGTTCATTTGCTGAAGGCTCTCCGCATTTTACACATCTTCCATGAGAATATTCTTTCTGCATTTCTTTTTTCAATGCACCTTTTATTTTGTCATATCCCCTTAAAGTTGAGTATTTTATTGTCGGGTGCTTTTCAGATAACTGATTGATTACTTCTGATACCTCACCCCTGAATGACTGCATTGCATAAGGACAGCTGTCAAAGTGAACTTCCAATTCCTTTGCAACAACATACAAACCTATTTCCCTTTCAGGAATTTCACGAAGAGGTTTAATTTTAACTGTGAACTCTTTTGCTTTTGATTCAGTCTTTGCGCCTAATTTACCTAAATTATCTGTATTTCCTTCAAGATAATTCATCATTATCGCCTGAACCTCATCGTCCAGATTGTGGCCAGTTGCGATTTTTGTAGCGCCCATTTTACGTGCTGCCTTATTAATTATTGTCCTTCTAAACACACCGCAATAGGAACATGAACCCTTATGATTCGGTTTTTGCATTATCTCATCCAAGGTTATGCCATAGTCTTCTTTCAGTGAGACTACCTTATGTTCTATTCCCAATCTTTCAGCATGTCTTTTTGCAATATCTATTCCTTCCTGACGATAATTGGCTATTCCTTCATCAACTGTCACTGCACATAAATCAATAATGTTCATTTTTCTGAATGAATCCAATATTTCCAAAGTAGTGACACTGTCTTTACCTCCTGAAAGAGCCACCAAAACCTTATCGCCCTTGTCCAACAATTTTTCTTTTCTAACAGTTTTAATAACTTTCTTTTCAATGGATTCAATGAAACAATCTTTACACAACAACTGTCCTGATTGTTCCTTTTTAATAATGACTTTAGGATTACCACATTTACTGCATTGCATATTATTACCTACATCTGTTCTACAAATTGTGCAAGTTGATTTAAAGTATTAACTTCAAACACCTGAGCTCCGGCTTCCTCATATAATGAAACACAACTGTCTACAATGTCCCATTTATTTCTGTCTTCCGGATTTAGAATAATGACCTTTTTAGAGTCCCTGACCATTTCTTCAACCAGATCAACACTTGCAGGAATTCCATTTACTTTCGGTCCTGCCCAATCTCTGCAATCTGATAATATAATCACATATGATTTGTTATTGATATTCGCTTTTTCTTTAAACTGCTTAAAAGCAGAGTACATGTCTGATGTTCCGTGAACCATCATATTCTTAACACGCATATCCTTTACTTTAACAAATGCATCTATAAGATATTCCTCTTTCAGTGCCCTTGTTGTTTCAATTACCTTGTTGTCAAATTCGAATGTTCGAGATCTCTTAAAAGCGGTTTGCGCTGAAAACATTAACATGAAAAACCAACTGCTAATCCACTCACAGGACCCGCTGATGTCATTTAAAAATAAATGTTCATTTTTATGAGGCCTTGGTTTTGCTTTAATGAGCTCCAAAGGAACTCCACCATATTTAAGATTAGCTCTCATAGTTCTTCTCATATCTATTTTATGAGAGTGTGATTCAATTTTTCTTCTTGAACGTTTATTAGCTATTCTTTTACCTAATCTTTGACAAATTTCAAGCATTCTAGGGTCGAATCTGTTTAATTTGGTCAAGTCCTTGTTCATTAATTCCCCATCACGCTCAAGTTTTTTGGCCTCTTCCAAAAGAGGTTGTCCTGAAAGCATTTTTAACTTTTCATTGTTGATTTTTTCCTTTTGAATTTTTTTACCTATTGTGTCCTGTTTTTTAATTTTATATTTATTTGATTTCGGACCTGTGCCCCTATAAGCCTTGCTTCTGTTCATGTCTTCTGCAACTTTCTTTTCAGGTCCCGGAGCTGCAAATACCTCATCAAAAATCTTTAAAAATTTAGGAATGTCATATCTGTCCTTAACATAAATTGCCATTAATGCAGTTTTCAAAAGATTTCTGTCAGAATCTCCCAAATCCTGATAGATTTCCATAGCTGCCTGAGTGCTTCTGATACTTACTGGCAATCCTTCTTTTCTTAAGTTGGCAGATAAATTTGCAATTTTACTAATCATCTTATCTTTTATTGAAAATATCTTTTATGACACGTTTTTTATCGCTTTCAGTTTTAATGGCGACACCAACACTATTTTCCAGAGATTCGTCAAGATTTTTAGTGCCAAGATTAGTGACTGACCTGACCCAATCAACAGTACCTCTTACAGAAGGCTTTTTCATCAGATTCAAATCACGGATTTGATGAACTAACTTTACCACATGGGAAACTGTTTCATCATCTGCATCAGGCAATTTTGATTTGACAATTTCAATTTCCCTTTCCACTGTAGGGTAAGGAATATATAAGAACAGGCATCTGTCTTTTGTTTCGTCAAGAAGTGACCTTTGAGAATTGGAAGTTAAAATAACAATCAAATCATTTTTTAAAAGAAATGTGCCCAAATCATTGATTGTGATTTCCTGTTCACCCAATGCCTGAAGTAAAAAGCTCTCCACTTCCTCATCAGCCTTATCGATTTCATCAATCAATAAAACAGAATCCTTTTCGTTTAAAAATGCATTAAGCAGAGGTCTTCTAATGAAAAATTCGTCATCAAAAATTTCATCCACATTGCTTGAATCATTTTTAGCCGCTTCCAAGTGCAACAGCTGTTTTTGATAATTCCATTCACCAACAATCTGTTCGAATGTGATTCCTTCATAACATTGAATCCTGAAAAAGTCCCTATCAAATGATTTTGCAATCACTTTGGCCAGTTCTGTTTTTCCAACACCTGGAGGTCCTTCAATTAGCATTGGTTTACCCAACAATAAAGACAAGTACAGTGTTGTTGAAATCTCATTATTTGAAACATAATCTGCATCCAAAAGCATTTTGTCTATGTCTTTAATATTAATATTTTCAACTTGCAACGTTTAACCTTCCTAAAAATTTAGTTACTAAAATAATTATAAATATAACTTTATTTATAGTTTTATATGTTACAATATTAATAATATTATAATAATCAGAAAATGGTGGTAAAATATGAAATCTGATAATGCGATAATTATTGCATTAATAGTAATTATTCTAATAGTTGCAGGTACATACTTTTTTATATTAGGCAATGGAATTTCATTTAATCAGGATGAACAGCTAGAAGAACCTGCAGCAAATTACAGTGATTCTAATACGACTGTGACAACAGATACTCAGACATATGATTCACAATCAGGTGCCAGTTCAAATTATGGACCATCTACTGAAAGCAGTTCCTCATACAGTGACTCTTCAGACAGCAGCAGTTCATATTCATCAAGTTCTGACACCAGTAGTTCAAGTTCTGATGATTCAAGTTCATCAGACGGTAGTAGTTCAAGTTCATCAAGTTCATCAAGTTCTTCAAGTTCAACACCACAAGCTGGACAGGCTGAAGGAACTTACGATCCAACTGACTTCGATTAAAACTACAATTTAAATTCATCAGGATTTTTGAACAATTCAAAATCCTGAACATATTCTTTACCAGTAATCATCGCTATTTCTGCCTTTTGAAGTTCTGAACCCAAATAGGCAGCATGTTCCATTCTGGTAACCAAACCTTTTGTAATTATTTCTTCATATATTTCTTTTGCAGAATGGCCAACAATTACCAAATCCGGTTTATTTTTCTTAAAATGAGTTGCAGTAATTTTACTTGCCTCAACGGTTGTTCCGTAATCGACATTTATTTTAAAGCTTCCAGCCTTATCTCTGACAAATTTCATAGGTTCAATTTGTCTGGTCTCTTCAATTCCATCTCTTTCATTTAGAATGATATCATTTCTTTTATGCTTATCCTTGAATGCCACAAGATTTATTCCCAAATCCTTTGGAATTGATTTTCTGTGCTTTGCAAGAAACATCATTTTTGATGCAGTTGCAAGCTCATATACACTGCCTCTTGTTTTTCCACTTTCTTCAGGAGTGAATAATATGCTTACTCCCAATTCCATTCCGATTCCTGCCAATAAAACATTGACTCCACCTGAATCCGCATCCATAAGTTCAGTCACATTTCCAACACCGAAAAACATTGGTGCAGGATTAACCTTATGAAATTCATGACATGCAATGATTGATTCGACAATACTTGCACTGTTTACCGGATCCAAAATCAAATCCGCAACATAACGTATTCCTTCAGTATCTTTAATTAATTGATGCATTGATTCAACCCTTTCAGCAGGAGACTTTGGTGATTTGCCCTGTGAAAAATTAGTTGGAAGCAATACTGCCGGAATATCCTTTTCAATTAATATATCTTTAATTTCAGAATTGTTACCTAAATCCAGACTCAATACAAAGTCTATTCCATTTTCTGCAGCCACTTTAATCTCATCAGGATTTAACGTATCGATACTTAATGGCCTGTCACCGACTATCGGCCTTAATGTTTGGATAAGTTCGGGAATTTTGTCTGAGAAGTCTTCGCCTGCAGCCATTCCTATGTCAATCATGTCCGCTCCAGAGTCAACAAAGTATTGGCATTTGTTTATCAATGCTTCCTTTGAAAGAAATGGTGCGTTTGCTATTTCAGACAATACTCTCATTGGGAAGTCCTCACCGACAGGCAGGTTTCTTATTTTTATATTGTTTGGTTTTTCAAGGAGTTTTTCAATGGTTTCTGTATCATTTTCAAAGTCTTCAATCAGTTTGAATGCTTCTTTTCTTTTTTCCTCTTCAATCAGCTTGTCTGCAGGTTTGTCTTCGGATAAGTCTATGCTTCCGATAAGGTTCAATACCATTGCAAGGTCAGCTCCATCGGTTGATCCTTTAAATGTTGGTATTCCCAGTTCCTTTGTGATTTCTTTTGTTCCTTTCTTGATTAATCCCGGAACCAGAATCATGTCTATATCATCCAATTGGTCTGAGAAGCACTTTTTGACCTCTTTAATAATTAAGTTTGGAGTTAGAAATGCAGCCACTTGAGTATTGTCAACAATGTGAACTATTATGTCTTCTTTTGAATCTGAAACAACATCATTTATTAACGGATATGCCAACTCCCCTGTAACTATTAAAACTTTCATGAAAAATTCCAACCAAATTTTTTTATTATAATATATTATTATATTAGTTTAATTTAAATAATTTTTCTTAAAAATATCCATTTTATAAGAAAAGATGTTAAAATTGTATAGAAATTAATTGTAAATATTAAAAGATTTATTAAAAAAATTGGCAAAAAACAAAAGATTAAAACAAGAAAATTTAAACAAAATTATTCAAAAAATAAATTTTAACATAAAATTTATATATTTTGTAATTTATAATGATTATACATGATAAATATATGGAGGAGAATTAATGATTGAAATTCGTTTTCATGGTAGAGGTGGACAAGGTTCCGTTACCGCCGCAGAAATTTTGGCAAAAGCTGCATTTAAAGACGGAAAATCTGTTCAAGCTTTCCCATTCTTTGGAGTTGAACGTAGAGGAGCTCCAGTTATGGCTTTCACAAGAATTGATGATGAGCCAATCCAAATGAGATACCAAGTCTACAACCCAGACTACGTATTGGTTTTAGATGACGGATTATTAAATGTGGTAGATGTATTTTCAGGAATTAAAGACAATACAGAAGTAATTATTAATACTACCGAATTTAAAGGTAGTGGAGAACATAAAGTTCACGATATTGATGCAACAGGTATCGCATTAGATATGTTAGGACGTAACATTGTAAATACAATTATCCTAGGATACTTTGCTAAAAAAACTGGAGTAGTAAGTATCGATTCCCTTCTTGAAGTTATTAAAGAAACATTCCCTGGAAAAATTGGAGAATTAAATGCCGAAGCTACTAAAAAAGCTTACGAGATGGGATAAAAAGGTGAGATAATGGTTAATATAGGATGTGTAATTAAAACACCAGGAAATACAAAAAACAATAAAACCGGTAGTTGGAGAACTTTCAAACCTGTTTTAGATAAGGAAAAATGTATTGATTGTGACAATTGTATTTTATTTTGTCCGGATTCCTGTGTAAACAAACAACATGATATTGATTACGATTACTGTAAAGGATGTGGAATTTGCGCATACGAATGTCCTTCAGATGCAATCGAAATGGTAAAAGAATAAAGAGAGTGATTAGATGGTAAAAGAAGTAATGACCTCAAATAAAGCAGTTGCAGAAGCTGTAAGATTAGCTAAACCACAAGTTATTCCTGTTTATCCAATTACCCCGCAAACTACAATTTCCGAATACTTAGCACAATATGTTGCTGATGAAAAAATTGATGCTAAATACGTTAAAGTAGAATCCGAACACAGTGCAATAAGTGCGGCTGTCGGAGCAAGTGGTGCAGGAGTAAGAGTATTTACAGCAACATCTTCACAAGGATTAATGTTAATGCACGAAATATTATTTGCAGCAGCAGGTATGAGAACACCTTTCGTTTTAGCTGATGCAAACAGAGCAATTTCAGCACCTTTAAACATATGGAACGATCAACAAGATTCCATTGCACAAAGAGATGCTGGATGGTTACAAATTTACGTTGAAGATGCACAAGAAGCATTAGATACAACCTTAATGGCATACAAAGTTTCAGAAAATCCTGATATCTTACTACCTTCCATGGTATGTTTAGATGGATTTATCTTAACTCACACAGTAGAACCTGTTGAAATTCCAGAACAGGAAGATGTAGATAAATTTTTACCTCCATATGTTCCTAAACATTCATATATCGATCCAAAAGAACCAATGACAATTGGTAGTTTTGCAGATCCTGAGTATTATATGGAAGCAAGACATGACATGGAAGTTGCAATGACCAATTCCATTGATGTAATCCAGAAAACCTGCGATGAATTCGCTGAAATTTTTGGAAGAAAATATGGTCTTGTTGAACCGTACAAAACTGACGATGCAGAAATTATCTTTGTCGCAATGGGTTCACTCTGCAGTACCATTAGAGTTATTGTTGATGAACTAAGAGCTAAAGGCGAAAAAGTTGGTTTACTTAAAATCAGAGCTTACAGACCATTCCCAGTTGATGCTATCAATGAAGTTGTTAAAGACTGTGATAAAATAGCTGTTGTTGATAAAAACTTCTCCTTCGGAATTGGTGGAGCATTATATGCTGATATGAAAGTTAAAATTGATAAAGAAATCTACGGATTCATTACTGGTTTAGGTGGAAGAGACATCACTCCTGAATCAATACATGAAATTTATGAAAAAACCAAAAATGTGCCTGAAAAAGACGTCACATGGATTGGACTTAAGGAGGAATAAAAATGGTGGACATTCCTGATAAAAATTTATTAGCACCAGGACACAGAGGTTGTGCTGGTTGTGGAGCATCTATTGCAGTTAAATTAGCATTAAATGCATTAGGTGAAAATACTGTAGCTATTTCCGCTACCGGATGTCTTGAAGTTATGACTACACCATATCCGGAAACTGCATGGGAAATTCCATTCATTCACGTAGCATTTGAAAACTCAGGTGCTGTTGCATCTGGTGTGGAAAGTGCACTTAGAATTCAAGGAAAAGATGATGTAAATGTTGTTGCTTTCGGTGGTGACGGAGGAACTGTAGATATCGGTTTACAATCATTATCCGGAGCTATGGAAAGAGGCCACAACATGACCTACATCTGTTATGATAACGAAGCTTACATGAACACAGGTATTCAAAGAAGTGGAGCAACACCTTTCGGTGCAACCACTACTACTTCACCAAAAGGAAGTGCAAGTTTCGGTGAAGACAAACCTAAGAAAAACATGCCTATGATTATGGCAGCACACGGAATTCCATATGTAGCTACCGCATCAATCGCATATCCTGAAGATTATGTTAACAAAGTGAAAAAGGCTGCAGAAACTAAAGGTCCTGCATATATCCACTTACAACAACCATGTACTACTGGTTGGGGATATCCTTCAGAAAAAACTATTGAAATGGGTAGATTAGCTGTTGAAACTGGATCTTGGATTTTATATGAAATCGTTGATGGTAAATTTGAAATCACTTACAGACCTGAAGAAAGAAAACCTGTAAAAGAATATTTAGCACCACAAAAAAGATTCAGACACTTGGATGATGAACTCATTGAAAAAATCCAAAAATATGTTGATGCAGAGTGTGAAGAATTAGGTTTATAAGGTGATACAATGGAAAAAATTTCTGTTAACAGTAATTTATGTGACGGATGTATGAATTGTGAAAACATGTGTGCATCAGTTCATAAATCTAGTAGAATAAAAATTGTAGAATACCATTCTTCTTTTTATTCCATTGTATGTCAACACTGCGAAAGTGCACCATGTATAACAATCTGTCCTACAGAAGCTGTAACCGATGAAGGAGTTAACACAGAAAAATGTATCGGTTGCGGATTGTGTGTTATGGCTTGTCCATTTGGTGCAATGACCTTTGAAGCAAATATCGCTGAAAAATGTGACCTCTGTGCTGATAGAGAAGAAGGACCTGCATGTATCAAAGCTTGTACAAAAAGAGCTATCAGTGTTGTTGACCCTGCTAAAGTCAAATCTAAAAATCAAGAAAAATATTTGGCTAAAATGGCTGGATTATACGAACCTGACAGTAAAAAAGGTGGCTTTGTTCATGTCATTACAAGTCAAGCAAGAGCAAGACTTGTCTTAGAAGATTAAAATTATGTTCAATTCAGGTAACTGTACAACTTGTACAACCTGCGGAAGCTGTCAACAAACACCAAATGTTGACACTCCAACCTTATTTTGTATGCACTGCCAACCATCAGATGCGCCATGTATGAAAGTCTGCAAGCAGAATGCTATTGAAGTTTTAGGTGGAGCTATTACCATTAATTCAAAAAAATGCAACCTTTGCAGAGATTGCGTTGAAGTTTGCCCAATCAATGTTATTAACATATAAATATTTCAAAAATCAAAAATAACATTAAATAATTTTATAAAGGGTTTTATTTTGATTACTAAAGATATTATTAAAGATACTGTTTATGAACTTTACAAACAGGCAGTTATCGTTCTTGGTGATGATGTAAAAAAATCACTTGAAGATGCACTTAAAATTGAAGAACATGAACTTGCAAGGTTAAATATTGAAGCTATTTTAAAAAATATTGAACTTGCTGAAGAAAAAGGCATTCCAATGTGTCAAGATACAGGTTTGCCTGTTGTTTTTGTAAAGTTGGGTAATGTTGAAGTTGAAAACTTGCGTGAAGGAATTGAAGAAGGAATCAAAAAAGCAACAACTGACGTGCCAATCAGACCGAATATTGTAGATCCACTTACACGTGAAAACACCAACATTAATGTCGGAGACTACATTCCACCAATAGATATAGAGCTAATAGATGAAGATTATCTAGAAATAACCATTTTACCAAAAGGATTCGGTTCAGAAAACAACAATGCCCTAAAAATGGCATTGCCTGCTGAAGGAATTGAAGGCATAAAAGAGTTTGTTGTAGAGTCTGTCCTTAAAGCAAAAGGAAAACCATGTCCCCCAACAGTTGTTGGAGTTGGAATTGGAGGAACCTCCGATTTGTGTTTAAAATTAGGTAAAAAAGCATTGCTTGGAAAAGTCGGTGAAAGAAACCCTGATCCCCAAATTGCAAAACTTGAAGAAGAAATCTTAGAAGAAATTAATGCATCAGGAATCGGACCTATGGGATTGGGCGGTAAGACAACAACATTAGATGTGAAAATCTTAAAATCACATACTCATACTGCAGGCCTTCCGATTGGTGTTTGCATCCAATGCTGGGCAGACAGACATGCCACAACAAGAATTTACGATGAATAAAAAAAAAAAATAATTACTTTGTGCTCACCACACAAAGTTAAAACCTATTGCCTGAATGTTCTTGGAGTTGTTGGTCTTGGGATATTATCATGAAATTCAACAGCAACATCCATCATTTCAACGGAAATATCACCAATTCTTTTAAATGCCTTAATAAGTCTGAACAAATATATAAAATAATTTGAACGCTCTTTTTCATCAAATGAACTTTCAGCCATTTGAGTGGCAATAAGATTGATAGCTTTAGACTGCATGATATGAATTGTTTCTTCTAATTCCATCAAATCATCTTTTAACTCGGTTTTACCCTCAATGAAAGCCTTAATTGCTAAAGTAATCATTGATTGAGCAGTTTTATACATTTTTTTCAATTTCTTTAAAACATTATCATCCACTTCATAAATATCATTGATGACAAATTTCGCAATATGGCCACAGTAATCCCCAATTCTTTCCAAATCATAAGCAATCTCATTGTAAAGTAACGATTTTGATATTTCAGAATGTTTATTAATACTTACAATTGTTTCAACAGAGGTTCTGACTTTTTCAACCATATTGTTTGTAGCAAAATCCATTTCCAATGCTTTATTAGCCTTAACTTCATCATACTCCAAAACAGCATCGAATGAAGTTTCCAACTGTGAATGAACATGACGAGCCATATTTGCCAGCATATCATTAATTAAAACATTACCAGTAGTATTTTTAGTTGTAACATAATCACCGGATTCTACAACTTTCTCATAGCTTTTTAAATCAATCATATATGCTCTTTTAACTGTACCGTCTTTTACTAACGGTTGTAAAAGCTGAGTAACATATCGACGAGTGATACCTAGTTTTTCTGCTATTTCTTCCTGAGTGGATGGATTTTCATATAAAATCAAATCAAGAATGTCTTTTAATGTTTTGTCTCGTTTGCTCATATTACACACTACTTCTTATAATCATCCAATAAATCATTAGATTCAAAATGAATTTTATCAGAAGATTCATTAATTCCCCCATGGGATTTTTCATCATCGATTTGATTGCTGAATTTAACATTGCTATCCAAACTGGATTTATTAATTGGTTTATGATCCTTTACACGAATGCTCTGTCTTTTGTGTTCATAATCAAAATCTTCGTGTTTATTTGAATGATGAACCTTTTTAATATTATCTTTGGAAAAGTTTTCCTGATTAATTTGATGTTTTACAAGTTTAAACTCCCTTTCAGATTCCCTGGCAGACAATAAAATTTTATATATCACAAATAAAATCAACAGCAATGCTATAATGGCAATCGGGAAATCAAAATAGATAAAAACTATGTCATACATGTTTGTGATAGAGTTTCCCAAATCCACAAATCCTCTAGCCAAAAAGATCAAACCGACAAAGGCAATGATTGCCCCATGGGATTTTTTAATAATGTCAGGCTTAACAACCAGAGGATATGCACTTATGACAAGCATAGCCAAACCTAAAATCCTATACAGATTATTGTCTGCAACATGCTGCAGTGACAAATAAGCATTAAGGAATGTGGAAGGCAATATTCCAAATTCAGAAAGCATGGCGAAAATTAATAGTAACTGAATTAATCCTATAACAGCTAATGGAAATATATAAGCAATTTCCCATTCAAAATTTGTACTGAATGTAGCTGAGGTGACAGGTTTTTCCAAAGCTTCTGAAAGCATATTATAAAGAACAGATGAAATAACTGAACCTATAACAGTACCTGCAACTCCCAAAACAGAAGTTAAAACAGCAACAAATGCTGAAATACAACCTACTAGTATAAGTTTTTTATAATTCATAAAAATTTTCCCCTTAAATAATTTATTAAAAAAATAAAATTTTCATCATATACTTATAATTTTTAAAGTAATTAAACTTTAAGGTAAATATTATCTAATAGTTAAAATCATTAAAAACAGTTAAAAGCCTTAGGGGGGATTCGAACCCCCGACTTCTACCTTACCAAGGTAGCGCTCTACCACCTGAGCCACTAAGGCATTATCGGAAAAATTATTTAAAAAATATAAGTAGTGCATGGGAAGGGATTCGAACCCTCGAAGGCCTATGCCAAAGGATCTTAAGTCCTTCCCCTTTGGCCGCTCGGGCACCCATGCATATAATACTTATTATGTGCAGACCTACTATATAAATGTTATGGTCATATGACAATTTTTCAATGATTTCAAACCAAACCATTGTTAAATGAATATAACCATAGTGAAACTGAAGTCAATATTAATATCACAATAACCCATATTACAATAAATACCTTCTTAGGATCTGATTCACCTTTAATCAGATATTTTTCACCAGGCACATCACTGGATCTTTGACGAGTATTCTTGTATTTATCATCATTTCTCAGATAATTATAAAACATCCTTGTAATAAAGTAAAAAATTACAAATATTACAATACCGACTACTGGAAGCAATCCTCCATGTAAAAACATTGCAGAAATTGTTGAAAACAACAATCCCAAAAATAAGAAAAATAAACCTGATAGAATTATGGATACAGTCTTGTTAAAAATCATTTAATTACACCAATACATAATTTGAAGTTAATAATATTAAAAACTTTAGGTGAGCCTAATAATTTCATCAACAAAAATATATAAAGATAAAGGTTATATATTTAATTATATTTTTTTAAAAATTTAAATGGTGTATTAATTGAAAGTAGATATGGAAGAATGCGGAGTTTGCGAAGATTGTATTGATGTTTGTTTAGAAGAAGCTATTGAAAGAAGAGCTTATACAATCATCATTGATGAAACAAAATGCACTAACTGTGGAGAATGTGTAGACGTGTGTCCAGTTGGAGCGTTATACGAAGAATAGGATGGCTATGAAATTAAAATTCACAATAATTGATTATATCATCATCATTTTAGTAATAGGTGCAATCATATTTGCATTTGTTCATATTACCACTGATGATTCATCCGATTTGCAAAAAACTGCTTTTGATGAATCAACAGTTAACAAAATACCTGATACCTACCTCAAGTATTATAAGGACGGGTTTATTACAAAAGCTACTGTTGAAGGATTCAATTCAACCAATGGTGAAAGAATAACCCTTAACGGTACTGTTGTCTGGCAAGACGACAATGGAGGAAATGATGTTCGATTGCTAATCGAATCCAACAACAAAACATATCTTGCAGGATTATACAGAAACATCCCAAATGCCGACATTTACATTGACCACATTAGCCTAGAAAGCAATGGCGAGAAATATAAAAACCTATGTGAAATTAAAGTTAAGCCTGAAGAGATAAAATCATTGAATGATTTAACAGATAATCTTCCAGATAATGCAAATTACGAGTTAACAACTGTCATTTCACTGGATTCCCTTAACAGCAAGGTTATTCAAAATATTACCAATACATTAAGCAAAGACAAAAGATTGTCCATTAAAGCTGCAACCAGTGATCATGACAATCAGTTACTGATTAACAAAGCTACAAAAGAAAATCTCAAGGATGCCAATGCAATTTTAGGCAAAATTGATGCATTGACTGATGAGGTTACCATCAGGATTTATGACTGCAACGACAGTCAAATCGATGAGATTTCAAAAAACTTTGATGTCATAAACATTCGAAAATTTTAAGTTGTGTGAAATATGAGCATGATTTATTCAAGTTTAACATCCTTAATAAATAGGATAAGTGATGAATTTCACAAATCCTTTTTATTTAAATTTATTTTTACTATTTTAGGATTCATTGAAGCCCAATGGACAAACAGCTATTTTAAAAGATTTTATCCAAGTGAGAATTTTTTAGGATTCTTGAATAAAAATAAAATTTTAAGCATACATATTTTCAATCCTTTAATTGTTCTTTTTTTATTTGCACTGTTCCTGCTTTTGTCAATTAATAATCCATCAGGCAGCCTAACAATTACATTAATCCTGGCATTCGCCGGATTTTTTATCGGATCTGCAATCCTTCCAAAATATTTCATAAATAGAAATTTGAAAAATATTGTTGAATTTAAAAGAGACGACATTTATTCCATTGGCTTTTGCCTGATGATTGTAAGCGTTGTATTTTTCTTTATTAGCATTGCTTCTGTTGGTGGAATACCTCTTTTAAAGCCTTCAATTAGGTATTTATTAAAACCAGCATTTACAATGCCCGTGTTTTTAATCATACCGGCAACATGCCTAATAGCCAGCGTGTTTCTTAAAGATTTTCAGGACAATACCATAACCCGTTCACAGGCAAGATTCAGATTCCTATTATTACTTGTTATTGACTGTGCATTTTTATTGCTTTTAGGTTATAGGACACCACTACTTGCATCATTTCTCATCATAATTATCATAGGTTTCTATGGAAATATTGTTTCCCTATGGGAAGTTGTTGTTGGCGCACTAATTGGTATAGGTGCTATAATAGGAATTGGTTATTTTCGTTCATTAAGTGAGATGACAATTACATCATCCACCAGCCCAATATACACATTACAGTCAAGAGCGGATTTCACTTTGCATGTGCTGAATTTGCTAGATTTTATTGGCGGAAACTTCGGCCTGACACATGGACATATGCTAGCAAGCTCAATTCCAGGCAGTGATTTGGGTCCTAGAATGATGGTCGGAAAATTAATCGCCTGGAGAAGTGAAGTCACAGTGACCCCAACACTAATCGGACAGATGGTAGTTGATTTTGGAAAAATCGGCGTTTTTGTTGAAATGTGCCTTTTAGGATTCGTTTTAGGAATAGGATTTAAACTTATGCAGATTACCAAAAATTATTTCTATATTGGAATTTACTCCCTGATTTTAACATACACCATTTTAGGTATTGAAACCGGAATTTTGGACATTCAAGTTTTATTATACTTCACAATAGCTATTTTTATCTATTTATTAAATATAAAAATTACAAAAAATTAGACTGTTTTTAGCATTTTAGTATTACAAAAACGGCAAAATAATACTAATTTGTATTACTTTAATAACCTTTATATAGGTTAATTAAAGAAAAGTTATAAATGTCAAGCAAAAATACTGTTTTATTAACCATTATATTTAATAAAACTCCCAATTAACTTGATATTACTAAAATTAAGAAACAATAATACTTTTTAGTAATACTTTATTTATAAATAAAATTAAAAAAAGTATTACTGATAAAAATGGAGGAATAAATTTGCATATACCTGACGGATTTATACCTATTGCACAATGTTTAGTATATTATGTAATATTAATCGTTGCATTATACTTCTCTGTAAAATGGGCCAGATCCAACTTAGACGAAAAACGTATTCCTCTTTTAGCAGTACTCGCAGCAGGTATTTTTGCAATCATGTCCATGAACATGCCAATACCATTTGGTACCAGTGGACACATGGTTGGAGGAGCTTTAGTCGCTATTGTATTTTTAGCACCTGAAGCTGCCGTACTAGTATTTACTGTAGTACTCCTCATCCAGGCATTAATCTTTGGTGACGGAGGAATTACTGCTTTAGGAGCAAACGTATTGAATATGGCAATCATTGGAGGATTTGTAGGATTATACACCTTCAAAGGATTAAAAGGAATAATCGGAAAATACCCTGCAGCAGGTGTTGCAGCATGGTTAGCAACAGTCATTGCAGCATTAGCATGTGCTATTGAAATGGGTATCGCAGGAACATTCCCAATGAACATTGGTATCCCATCAATGGTTTTATACCACTTCTTTATTGGAATAATCGAAGCAGTATTAACTGTAATCGTTCTTGCGGCATTAGATAAATTTAGACCAGATTTACTCGCATGGAATCAAGGAGATGCATAATATGGAACAAAAAGACATCATGTTGATAGTTGTTGCTATTGTAATCTGTGTTGTAATATGTGTACTCTCACCATACATTGCGTCTGGTGACCCGGATGGACTCGAAAAATCAGCTGAAGATTCAGGATTAGCTGAAGATTTCTCAATAGAAGAAATCAACGGAATTCCTGATGCCGCATTCCCTGACTATGCATTCGCAAGTGATCCAGACAGCCAACCACTACAAATTGTAGCCTTGGTGATTGGAGTACTGGTAACATTAGTTTTAGGATTCGGTGTTGCATACATCGTTAAAAAGTAGAAATTAAATTTTTTAATTTCTATTTTTTCTTTTTTTAAAAGTAATTGAAATTTAATAAAATTGACATAAGCAAATAATAATATATGACTAATTTTTAATATTATAATAGTGAATTAACATGCCTGACATAACACAAATTATACGATTTGATGATTTAGCTTCAAAAAATAGTCCAATTCATAATTTAGAAAGTAGAATCAAGCTAATTTCAACAATATTTATTATTCTTGTCTGTGTTGTATCAAAAGAAATATTCATACCTATTATTTTGGAAATAATGCTATTGATTATACTGAAAATAGCAGATTTATCATATACCGATTCACTCAAAAGATTACTGATGTTACTTCCTTTTGGAGGAGCAATCATAATCTTTCAGCCATTTATCCAGCCTGGAAATATAATATGGAGCTATTCATGGTTGCATGTTACTGACTTTGGTCTTAATTGGGCAATACTGCTTTTAGTTCGTATGATTGTATCCCTAACTGCAATCATCATATATTCATCAACAACACCCCTTCAGGAAATGGCAAGCTCTTTTAGAAAGCTGAAGATGCCAAGGGATTTAGCAATGATACTTTCAATCATGGTTCGATTCTTATTCCTGTTTGTTGATGAACTCTCAGCAATCAGAAAAAGTCAAAAATCAAGAAATTTCAGCATTCACTCCAAAAACACTCCATATAAATGGAGAGTAAAACAAGTTGGATACACTATTGGAATGATGTTTTTAAAGGCATATGAGCAGGGAGAGAGAGTTCACAAAAGTATGGTAAGCCGTGGATTTTCAGACGCATCAGAAATGTTTGATGAAAAGAAATCTCCTGAAAAAAGTGATTATATTTATTTAATTTCAATAATTATTATCGTTATAATACTTGAAATAATCATATTTAAATATTCTGGACAATTAGGTTACTTTGGACAAAATTTAGCAATTAATTAGGTGGAACATATGGAACATATTCATTTAGAGACAAAAGAATTATCATTTACTTATCCTGACGGAACACAAGCTTTGAAAAATGTAAATCTCAAAATTAAAAAAGGTGAAAAGATTGCTATTATGGGACCTAACGGTGCAGGAAAATCAACATTGTTTTCTCATTTCAACGGTTTGAGTGAACCTACATCCGGACATGTTGAGATAGACGGTGAAAAAATCATTTTTGAACGTGATGAACTACTTAAAGTCAGACAGAAAGTTGGAATTGTGTTTCAAGATCCAAATGACCAACTGTTTGCACCTACAGTTAAAGAGGATGTGGCCTTTGGACCAATGAACTTAGGCTTAGAATATGATGAGGTAAAATCCAGAATATCAGAGGCCCTTGAAATGGTCGGAATGTCTGGTTTTGAGGATAAAACCCCACACCACTTAAGTGGAGGTCAGCAGAAAAGAGTGGCCATTGCAGGAATTATTGCAATGAGGCCTGAAATAATGATTCTTGATGAACCTACTGCCGGTCTTGACCCTGAAGGTGTTGATAAGGTATTGAATATCTTAAATAAGTTAAATGAAGAAGGAATAAGTATTGTCATTTCATCACACGATATAGAAATGGTCAATCAGTTCGCAGACAAGATATTTGTCTTGTACAATGGTGAGATAATTGCCGAAGGCGACAAGCACCAAATATTTTCAGACAAGGAATTGTTAAAAAAAGCTCACCTAAAAGCACCGGTGACAACTGAAATATTATATAAATTAAAAGAAAACGGATTAACTGTCGATACTGAAAAAATCAGTATTGATGAGACTGTTGAAGAAATATTAAAAAGTAAAAAAAGTTAATTTGTTGATTTTTTTCTGAATTTGTCTTTGATTTTTGTAATAAATTCAAATTCCTGATCTAGTTCTGGTGAGTTTGCAAAGCCACAATTAGGGCAATGGTAACTGTTACAGTTACTTTTTCCACAACTGGAACATCCTCGGTTTTCAATTTCATTTTCATCAAATTCAAAACCACACATTCTGCATTTCATAATATAACACCGTTAATAATTTTAGATTAAAAAAAATAAATGAAAAATTGAAGTTTATTCCACTTCAATATTTTCAGCTTCTTCTTTACGAAGACAAACATCATATCCTTTTACAGACATTTCAATAGGATCTCCTAAAGTAGCTACTTTTTTAACAGTAATTTTAGCTCCTTTAACAAAACCCATACCTAATAAATGTCTTCTTAAATCTACATCACCGGTTTGATGGTATTTTACCAAAGTTACGGTTTCACCAGGTTTTGCATCTTTTAAGGTTTTCATTTTATCACCAAATTATAATAATTAAAATAAATTTTTAGGTATACTAAAAACTTCTTATTCAATATTATGTCCTAACCAATATATAAATATTTAGTTATGACTAAAAAAAATATTGAAAAATGAAAATTAGATTAAATCTAATAATCATTTAAAAACTTTTATTCTATCCAAATCCTGCTAAAAGACCAACATTGTAAATCAAGAAGGAAACGATATATGCAGTTACTAATGTAATAGCACACATGGTTAAAGCCCATTTGTAACTGTTGGTTTCTTGTTTGATAGCACCGATAGCTGCGAAACATGGAGTGTATAATAAGGTAAATGCCATGAATGAGAATGCAGATAATGGAGTGAATGTATCATGTACTAACTGAGTAATACCGTCTTCATCATCTTCTTCCATACCAGCTAATGTACCGAAGGTTGCTACTACTACCTCTTTAGCAGCTAAACCAGCAATGATTGCTACTGCAGCTTGCCAGGTTCCGAATCCTAAAGGAGCGAATATTGGTGCAATTACGCTACCAATCATACCTAATACACTTTCAGCAGATCCGTATTCTACACCTAATGGGAAGATACTTAAAGCCCATAATACAATGGAACAAGCAAGAATAATAGTACCTGCTTTTCTTAAGAATCCTTTTACTTTTTCCCAAGTGTGTAATAAAATACCTTTTACAGATGGTACTTTGTAAGTAGGCAATTCCATAACGAATGGAGTGGATAATCCTTTAAACATAGTTCTTTTGAGGATAGCTGCAACAATAAGTGCCACAACAATACCTAATAGATAAATTGATAATAATACAGTACCTTCATTTTCAGCGAAGAATGCTGCAACAAAAATAGCATAAATTGGTAATCTTGCAGTACAAGACATGAATGGAACGAGCATCATAGCTAACATTCTGTCCCCTTCGTTTTCCATGGTTCTTGTAGCCATAATAGCAGGTACACCACAACCGAATCCTAAAATCATAGGAATAAATGCTTTTCCGTGAAGACCTACTAATTTGTGCATGATTTTATCTAATGTAAATGCTGCTCTTGCAAGGTAACCACAGTCTTCTAATATACTTAAGAACAAGAACATTAGAATAATAATAGGTAAGAAAGTAAGAACACCACCTACTCCACCAATGATACCGTCACAGATGAAGGAAGCTAAATATTCGTTTGCAATAAATCCTGCAACCCATTCACCTAACATTCCAAATGCTTCATCAATCATGTCCTGGAATGGAGCACCAATAGTGTATGTGAACTGGAACATAGCCCACATGATAACAATGAAAATTGGAATTGCTAAAATTCTGTTTGTAACAATTTTATCAATTTTATCAGTAGTAGTTTCTTTTTCAACAGCCGGTCTTTTAACGGCTTCTGTCATTAATCCACCAATGAATGCATATCTTGCATTTGCAATAACTTCTTCTGCACCTTCATTAAAAATGCCTTGAAGGTGACCTGCTACCTTATCAGTTTCAGACATTATAGCAGAACTTTGAGAAGATTTTTGCACTTTATCTATAACAATTGAGTCTCTTTCCAATAATTTAATTGCAGTCCATACTGAAGGAACATCCAATAAATTATTGTCTTTTTCAACAAGTGCCTGTAATTCTCCTAGGTGTTCTCTTAATTCATCACCATAAGCTAATTTTGCACTTGAATCGATTGGATTTGCAGCCTGTTTTTCAACAGTGTTTAATAATTCATCAAATCCGTCACCAGTTTTTGCGTTAATTTCAACAACTGGGAATCCTAAAAGTTCACTCATCAATTTAATATCAATGATGTGATCTTTTTTCTTTGCAAAATCGTTCATGTTAAGTGCCATTACTAAATTAGCACCTAATTCCATCATTTGAACTGTTAAATATAAGTTACGTTCTAAGTTAGCAGCATCAACTACGTTAATAATTACATCAGAATCATCATCTACGATGAAATCTCTTGATACGATTTCTTCCATAGAATGAGCACTTAATGCATAATTACCCGGTAAATCGATAACATCATAATCATAGCTTCCATGTTTGAAATGACCTTCTGCCCTTTCGACAGTTTTTCCAGGCCAGTTACCTACATGTTGGCGCATACCGGTTAATCTGTTGAAAACTGTAGTTTTACCCACGTTCGGGTTTCCTGCTAATCCTACAATTAATTCTGTCATTAACCATTCTCCCGTTTTATTAACTAAATATGAAAAATATTTTTAAGATATTTTTCATGACTAAAAAAATTTTTTTAGTTTAAGTTCACTAATCCATAAACAAAAAATTAGGTTAACCTAAACATATTATTTTATTGTATTTTATAATATTTAAATATTTAGGCATGCCAAATAAAAAACTAAAGTACTTATATTATAAAGAAGTTAAATATTAAAAAATGGAAATAATAAGTTGATATAATGAGTGATGCAATCGAAACCGCCAAAAAATACATTGAAGATAATAATTGTAAGGAAGCTCTTAAATTAGCTAGAAAAAGACATGGAAAAGATGATGTTGAAGATTATTTGACCATTTTAGATTTATTAATTGATGCTGATTACTTACTTGCAGTTGAAGAAAAGGGAATGTATTACCAATATTATGACAAAAGCCATGACAATGGAGATTATGGTGAAAAGTATTTTGATCAATATCTAGAAAAGCAACCTCGTTCAATCAATGTAATAAGCGACAAGGCATTATCCAGATTCAATAAAGGAAAAATTGATGAAGCAATAGAGCTTATGGATAAAGCTCTTGACAAATATAAATCTTATTCAAAAATCGAAAAACCACGTATCAGCAAAAAAGAAGTATTGCTTGGAAAAATTGAGCTTTTAATTCAGGCAAAAAGATATGATGATGCATTATCCAATTTAAATACTTATGAAAACCAGTTCGGCGGTGATGAAAAATCCGATTTGTATAAAGGACAGATGCTTCAAAAGACCGGCAAAAACGAAAAAGCAATTGAGTACTTGGACAAGTCACTTCAAAATGAAGATACAATCATCGGTTTTAATGCAAAAGGCGATGCACTGTATGATTTGAAGCAGTATAAGGATGCATTGAAAAACTATAAAACCTGTATCAACTATGAAAGCAAAATCGAAGATGATTTGGAATTGGTTACTAATTTTAACTACAAAGCCGCTTTCTGTTGTGTTAAATTAGATGACGAACAGGAAGCCATCAAATATTTAAATAAAACCATAAACATGTTAAATGAACATGGAAGACTTCCAAATGATTTGGAAATGATTTATCAAAAATGTTCCTTCGAAAAGGAAAGAATCATGAAAAAAGGTGAAGTCAAAGATGAGGAATTCAGAAAAACCAGATTTTTTTCAGCCAGGACTTCAATTATAATATTGATAATTATTTTAATATTATATGTAATTTTGAGATATATGGGATACCATTAATTTAGGCATGCCTAAAAATTTAGAAACATTTATATACTATGACAACCAACTTTTATACAAGTGACATGAATTTAGGCACACCTAAATAATCACTTATACAAACACATTATTAGTCAAATAATAATACAATCTCCAAAATATAAAAATCTGTCAAATTAGATTTTCACAATTTACTAATTTGATACAAGTCGTTGGAAAATTAAAAAAATCTGCCAAATATAATTTTCCAAAAAACACTTGGTGTTTAAATCTCCTCCAAATTAAACACCAAACACCTATTTTTTATGAGAATATTATTACCAGATCCAATCTTTTTTTAACTCATCACAAAAATTATGAAGAATAAATTTCCTTCATCGCTTATTAAATAGTTTATTTGATTTTTTTAAGAAATATTATTGACACAATGGCCGTTGCAATAACTGAAATCACATTTGAAATCAATGAAGGCAATCTGAAACCTTCAGGAGCCTGGAAAATATATCCAAATGCAATTAAAGTACACACAACAGCTGGAAGAAGTGCAACGATATATGGTTTTTCAGTTTTTCTCAGATAAGCACTTGCAGCATATAATACAATTGTAGCCACGATCAATTGGGACCATGCGAAATATCTCCAAATCAAACTGAAATCAACAAATGTTAACCCAAATGCCACTAAAAACAATGGAACGGCTACCTTAAGTCTTGGAATTATTTTTTCATGGTTGAGATTAAGCTCATCAGCTACTGTTATCCTTGAACTTCTAAGTGCAGTGTCACCTGAAGTAATTGGACAGATCACCACACCAACAATGGTTAAAACCAGTCCAACTGGTCCTACTAATGTATTTGCCATTTCATAGACTCCAATTGAAGGTGTTGCACCATATATTGCTGCAAGTTGAGGCTGTCCGTGGAAAAATGCCATTGCAATTGCTGCCCAGCAAAGAGCAACCAAACCTTCCAAGACCATTGCTCCAAAAAATACTGGCCTTGCATCACGTTCATTTTCAACGCATCTTGCAACGATTGGAGATTGTGATGCATGAAAACCTGAAATAGCACCACAGGCTACTGTAACAAACAAGTATGGAAAAATACTTTTGTCAGTTAAATACAATCCCTGTGTTGTAAACTCAGGAATACTATATGCCGGATTTAAAATCAATGCTCCAGTCATAATAACAACCATAATTAAAAGCAATGCTCCAAAAATCGGATATACTCTTCCAATGATTTTGTCAACAGGAAATACTGTTGCAACCAAAAAGTAAATGAATATTATTACTATCCAGATAAGTATTGGAATACCGGTTAGAACTGTGAGCAAATCCGCAGCTCCTTTTGCAAAAGTGGTTGAAACAAGAATTCCAGTAGCAACAATAAGAACTGCCATAACCTTTTGGATTTTACTTCCCAAATACTTTGAAATAATGCCCGGCATTGTCAGTCCATCATTTCTCATGGACATGAATCCGGAGTAGAAATCATGAACACTTCCAATGAAAATTGTACCTAATGTAATCCATATGAATGCTGCTGGCCCAAACAGTGCACCTTGTATTGCTCCAAAAATAGGTCCCAAACCAGCAATATTTAAAAAATGAACTAAATAATTTTTGAATTTTGACATTGGAACATAGTCAACACCATCCTGCAGTTTAAATGCAGGTGTCTGGCGTGTTTCATCAACACCAGAGATCATTTCAATGAATTTCCCATAAATGAAATATGATACCACCAATGCAGCAAAACAAATGACAAAACTATACATGTTCATATTTATGGTAATTTTTTAATAAAAAAGTTTCTAACTGGCGAATTTACAGTTTAAATGAATTGTAAAATTTTCATTAACAACAAGCATTTTTTTATTAGAAAATACTTTTAAAGATTATTGATATACATGCCATTTTATAAAATGAATTGATTTTAACAAACCTTGCCAGTAATGTGAAATAAGAAGTATTAAAATTATAGAATAACGATTTGTTTTAATTATATAACCCGTGAAATTAATTAAACTGAATTGCTTTTCTGAGAAAAAAACAATTGAAATAATCAAAAATTAACCAATCATTTTAAATAGAGTCCTTAAAACCCTCAGCTGAAAAGTTTCACTCTTAAAAAAAGAAAAATGTGAGGATTAAAAAATCCTCAAAAATTTTGTGTTTATTTTACTTTTACATAGCATTTAGCAGTGTTTTTGATTGTTTTTCCGTTTGCTTTTGCTTTGTAGGTAAAGACTGCTTTGTATTTTTTACCTTTCTTAAGTTTTTTGATAACTTTTTTAGGTACTTTAAATGTTGCAATTCCTTTTTTATTGGTTTTTGCCTTGTATGTTTTACCCTTAAACTTCAAGTAAACCCTTTTCTTTTTAAGGACCTTTTTGCCTTTGAGTTTAACTTTAATTTTAAGTTTTTTAGCTGTCTTTTTAACTTTTACTGTCTTTTTAACAGGTTTTACTACAGATTTAACTGTTACTGTATTTTTAGTAGTAAATTCTTTATAAGTTACAGTAATAGTGTGTTTTTTAACTTTTAAACTTAATTTAAGGTTAGCGTAACCATTATTATCTGTTTTAACAGAATAAGTTTTGCCTCCAACATTTATACTGACAGTTTCACCTGCTCCAACGTAATTGCCATCATCACCAGTGATTCTGACTTTATAGTTGGATCCGTCAGCAAAGAAGATTTTTACATCCTTATTACCAGTGATTCTTGGAACAATTTTCAGATTAGTTAATTTATATTCCCCTGTTGCAGGATTAGAAATAACAACAGCATAATCTCCGGTAGCCAATTTATTATTAAAATTAATGACACCATTGGAGTCGGTTTTGACAGTGTACATGTTTGTACCTACCTTGATTGTTGCATCTGCATTTGCAAGAGGTAATCCATTACCGTCAAATAAGGTTGCAGTATAATCCAAGCCACTATTATATCCTCTGGTCATATCTGAAGCGACAATTGTAGACTTACGATTGATGACAACAGACTTGTTAACCGGACCATAATTATCATCACCGCTGTAGGCAACAGTGACATTATTATTACCAATAATCAGACCAGATACAACAATAACTGCACTTCCATTAACCAAATTAACGACTTGTGACTCTTTGCCATTAACATACACTGTTACATTTCCACCAGCATCAGTAGGTAATCTGAAATTCAATACAGGCATTCCAGTATTTCCATCTTCAATGTCAATTTCAACATCTGATTTTGATTTGTTAACCTCAAATGTTGTGGAATTGAATCCAAAATAATTACCGTTTAAAAAGGTAACATTAGCAACATGACTGCCCAAAGCCAAATCACCAACACTAACATTTCCAACACCTTCAACAACATTTACAGTATACGGATTGCCATCAACATAAACCAAATATTCACCGTCAACATTACCTTCAACAATAACAGTGGCATTTTCACCATAATTTATATCAGATACAGTAATGTTTACATCTGCAGATTCCCTGACAAATATTGTGCAGGAATTGATTTTGGAACCATCAATGTAGTAGCAATCGCCCCCATAAGTACCTGTGACCATATATATTCCAGGATTCAAATTAGGAACAACAAGTTCTTCCAAACATGATTGAGTGATACTATAAACTAGTTCAGCATCCTCATCATATACCTTATAGGTAATGTTTCCATATGCATTGACTGGAATAGTTACACTAACAGTTGCATTTTCACCAGGATTAATTAAATCGTTAGATAAATTGAAAAATCCTTTAGCTTTATTAACTGTTAAAGTTGCATTTGCATATGCTTCAGCATGATCATCACTTTCAAATACATAAACCCTGATTTCATAACTACCAGGTTTGAAGTTTTCACTTGAGAATAGGAATGTTGCATTATCCTCAACATATAATGTAATTGACTCATTGTATCTGTTGTCTAAAAATACGGTATAATAATCAGCAACATCTACAGTGACATTTATTTTAATTTCATCATTATAGTTGACTGAAACATCATTGACAGTTATTTTTGGAACGATTTTGTAAACATTAACATTAACCATTTCACTGGCTGGAAGATAGTTTTTATCTCCCCTGTACACAGCGGTAACTAAATAATTACCCGGATTTAATGTGAGATTTTCAAGTTGAGCCTTACTGTATACATTACCATTCAATTCATAGACAACATTACCCTTAGCATTCTTAGCAATAGCTGAAGTAACATTTAATTTTTCACCTTGAGTAATATCTTCTATTGAAACGCTTAAACCAGGATTAATACGATTTACGGTGAACATTTTAGTTATTTTATCAAATACAAAAGTGTTTGAATTATTATCTTTTGGATTTAATACAACAGTATAGTCGCCACCGTTAAGAATGCCTGCATTGCAGGTGAACTTACCGCCAGTTACGTTGACTGAATAAGTATTGGAGTTAATGTCCAAATTAACAGTAAATTGGAAGTTTACACCAATATCAACAGTTCCTTCAATTGTTTCAGTTTGTCCATAGTCAACATCATGAACAGTGAAATCAACGTTTATTGCATCAAATACTGAATTAGTAATATTCAAATTACTGGTTTGAGCATAAATGTTTCTATATTCGTCTGCTTTATTGCCTGTAAACACACTGCCATTGATTGTTGCATTCACACTTGATCTAATATATAATGCACCATTTCCTGAAAGTGTGTTGGCTGAAAATACTGATTCAAGAACAGATAGATTATTACCTCCACTTAAAACAACATTTCTAACAATATTGTCTGTGAATAGTGATCCTGAAATAGTAATTTGATCCCTGTATCCTGAGGAAATTATTTGACTTGCTTTATTGCCTGTGAATATGGAATTATTTACAAGCAGATTATTGTTACCAGCCGCAAAAATAATCTCCCCATCTAGAGTATTATTGTAAAACTCAGAGTTAATGAGAACATTTTCAGAATTGTAAACATCAATAATATTATATAACTCAGATATTATTTTGTTTTCAGTAAATACATTTGATATGATTTTTGCTGAATTCACATGACTAAGAATCATGACACAGGCCCCATCGATTGTATTGTTCTCAAATGTTGATTCGTTAACTATAATACTGGATGAGGAAGAACTGTATATTAAATTTGCAGAATATAATTTATTGTCATAAAATCCTGATTCAACAATGTTTAATTTTCCATCATTATATATAAATGATTTATCACTTCCAGTTAAAGTATTATTGAAAATGGTAACTCCATCAATAGTCAAATTACCCTTATTCCAAATGACCCTATTTTGATTACCATTAAAACCTGTAATTACAACATCATATATAGTAACCTCAGAAGTTTCATCAATAGTCAAAAAGCTTAAATCAGTTGAATTTCCATCGAAAACAACATCCCCAAGTGAAATTATAGATAATTTCTTACCTAAAATAGTCAATCCCAAATTGTCAGCACCGGAATAATTTCCTTCATTTACATAAATGACATCATCATTTGAAGAATCTTCGAGGGCTTCACGTAATGTATCAAATTTATTGCCGGTACTGTTTACAATGAAATTACCTTCATATTCTGTAACTTTGAATGTGGTTGTGTTTACAGCATCGTTATGGTTTTCATCACCCTCACGGACAACAAATACGCTGTAGTTTCCTTCACCAACTTCATCCAATGTTAATGTGGCCTGACCGCCTGTGACATTTACTTCGGAAAACTTATTATTGAAAAGAATACGCAATAATCCGTCTTTACTTGCACTGATATTTAAAACCGGTGCAGCTTGAAGTGAATTTCTAAGGACAATATCATCTACAGTAATGTTGATGTAGACATTTGCCTTATGTATGATAAGCCTGTCCGCTATTGATTGTCCATAATAGATGTTGCCGTAGCCATCATAAATGACTTCATTTAATACAACATCATAAATTCCTTTTGGCAGGATGTCTGTAGTATATTCAAATACTCCTTCTGAAATAGTTACTGAGGCATAGTTATTATTGACAAAACCAGGCAATACTACTTGAAGGTCCATGTTGAATTCAGGGTTAAGTGTACCTGTAATTGTTGTAGGAATGCCATATTCACCATCAGGAATGTGCAATATCACATCATAGAAATCAAATACGTTTTCACTGAATTGAATATCTCCTGCATTGAAAATGTTTGCAAATTCATCAGCAAAGTTAATTCCGAATACTGATTTTGTAACTACTGCAGATTTGTTGTTGTAGATTGCTCCACCTTTGCCGGTTGCGGTATTTCCAACCAATGTGGAATTATCCAAAGTAAGAATGTTGTTATTATAAATGGCACCACCATCAAATTCACTGGATGATCCTGTGAATGTTGAATTTAGTATGTTTGCTTCATTTCCATTGTAAACTGCCCCACCGTATCCGTTTGCAGTGTTGTCTTCAAAAGTGGAGTTTATAACTTCTAAGGTTCCTTCATTATAAACAGCTCCACCATTGTAACCTTCATTTTCTGTAAAAACAGTGTCTTTAACAGATAATGACTTAGTGTTATAGATTACACCGCCATTTCCAAAATTATAGTTGCCTGTGAAATTGGAAGCAACAATCTCTGCAGCACCATTGGTGTATACAACAGAACTTATATTGACAATATTGTATGAAAATTCGACGGTATCGATAACTAAATCCGCATCATTCCAAACAACAGCATTATTAACAGAATTGAGTGTAAATGTAGTGTTTAATATATTTAACAAACCTAAATTGTATATAATGGCACCTGTTTCAAAGCTTTCAAATGTACAGTTCTTAATGATTAAAGTACCGTAATTTTCAATGCTTGCATGATTTTTTACGGCTCCATCAGTAAAGGAAATTCCATCAAATACAACAGTGCATCCTTCAGCTATTGTAAAGAACCATTTTGCACCGCTTCCGTCGAAAATAATTCCGTCATCTCTGAAGTTTTTAAGGGTGAATGATTTACGGATATCAATTTCCATATTGTCTTCAGTATAGTAATTCACATTTGCATAGATAACACCATTTTCCGCAACGGCATCAATAGCATCGGTTAAGTTTTCATATACTTCATCTTCGGATATGATGAAATTCGGCACTTTCATTTCAAATTTGACATCAAAAATATAGGTATTGAAGTTATGGTCGTTCATTACACCGAGAGTATAGTTTCCACCCATAACATCCTCAAAAGTGATGCTGAAATTACATGAACCGTTGTTGTTAATAGTGTACAAAGGTGCCTGACCAAAGTACAATAAGACCACTGAATCAAAGGCATCATTAGATGTACCGTTTACATAGACTGTCTGATTGATTTTATCTATAGTTAAATTGTATATTTCACCATTACCATTAAAGACACAATATTGGCTAGTTATTTCCTCAACATTACCACCAGCAAAGTAATTCCTAACTTTCTTATCATCTTCACCTTGGTAGTTATCTAAGAAGGTACATAAGTAGAATGATGCTGATGTTGTTTGACCGTCTAAATTATCGGATGCAATATATATTGCTCCACCTTCACTTGTTGCGTAATTGTTTTTAAAGGTAGTGTTTACTGCAATAACCATTGCATCATTTTCTGCATCAGATTGACCAATATATATTGCTCCACCTTCATCAGCAGCGTTATTGTAGAAATTACAGTTGGTCAAGGTTAAAGTACCCGCTTCCAAGTCAATAGCTCCACCATAAGTAGCAACCCCATTGATTATGGTAATGTTTTCAAGTGTAACAGTAGGACCTTCTGTCTGATATTCCTCAAAAAACGGAGGTGTCTCAATTGGCTCCACTTCAGTTTCATATGTTAAAAGCATGAAGTAATATTCGCCTCCACAGTCAAAGATAACCTCTTCATCTCCATAAGCCCTGATTGTTAATTCAACTTCTCCTTCAATATCCATACTGGATACAGAATATGTTCCGCCTCTAACTGTAATGATACCTGCACCATATAATATAGCTTCATCGACTGCATCTTCTAAAGTATCAAAATATTTGTAATCATCATCTTCATCGTATTGATACATGAATCTGCCTTCACCATCCCCTTCACCAAGGTCGTTGTTATCTATAGAATTACCAATATTCTCATTTGATTGAGTATCAGCAACTGCAAAATACCTCATGGCAAGTAAAGGTTTGGCCTGAACATTATTGGAAATATCAACTACAGAATATATTTCTCCAGCATTGTCATTTTCCAAATCATCCAGATTAGTGTTTGAGATTCTTAAGCCAAATACAGGAAGATTTTCATTGACATTTAAAATGGCCTCAGTGGAATTTGATATGTAGTTTACACGTTCCTGTGAAGTGACCCTGATTGTGTAATTTCCAGGATTTAGTGTTTTATCTATTACAATAGTTCTGCTGCCATTGACAAATACGACATTTTTGTAATCTTCAATTTCTATTGTATAAATTGATGCAACATCGGATTCAATGTTTAAAACAATACTTTCATTATATTCTACTTCCACATTAGGTACAGATATTGTAGGATTAGCTTTATAGACTTCAAAATCAACAGTAGTTGATGTGAATGCAAAATCGTCGTGATCATAGATGGCTACAAGAGTGTATTTTCCAGCATCCAAT
>NZ_JAFUHT010000007.1 GCF_017468685.1 Methanobrevibacter sp. | reverse complement strand
ATAAATTATCAGTTTATCTGACTTAAGGATGTAATCATCAACTTTAATCATCAACCAAAATAATACCTAATCATCAACATGTAAATTACTATTTTTCTACCCCTCATAATTAAGTTCCATAGTCAACTCGATAAGTTTATTTTATCAGTTTTTGATATTAATGTTTCCAAAAATGACTTGTGTTATTCATTTCTAAAGTATTATATATGTGGGTATTAATTTAATAGCTATTAATTATTTATAACTTAAAAATTAAATTATTAATTAATTAAAATTATTTTGAGGAGAGTTATATTATATGAATACTCATGCGGTAGTTGTATAACTTTTCTCTCTACACTACTTTTTAACAATATATTAATTAAATATTTTCAATTATCATTCAAATATTATGAATGGTTATTATGAGAATTACAATGTCATTATGATAATCTAAAAATATTTTTTACTTTCTAAAAAAATACACTATAAAGTAAATATTGTCTTCATATTAAAAAAAACTACTTTATAAAGTAGATTTTATATTTTTTTTAAAAAAAGTTACTTTCAATAGTAAAAAATTTATATTAATTAAATCATATAATATAACAAGTGATGCCTATGATTAAAAGAGAACAGTATCTTGAAGAAATACGTCCATTAATTGGAAAAAAAATAATTAAAGTTTTAACAGGTATTAGACGTTGCGGCAAATCTACATTACTAAAACAAATTAAAGATGAACTGATTGAAATGGGAATTTCAGAGGGGAATATCCTAGAAATCAATTTCGATTCCATGCACTATCAGGATATTTCTGATAAAGATGATTTAACTGAATATGTTTCCAATTTCATAAAAAACCCCAATGAAAAATATTATTTATTTTTTGATGAAATTCAAAACGTTGAAGGGTGGGAAAGAAGTTTATCCGGATTCATCGTCGATTTTGATGTAGACATATATGTTACTGGGTCTAATGCTAAACTGTTATCCGGAGAGCTTGCAACATTCCTCACCGGACGTTACATGGCATTTGACATTTATCCGTTCTCATTTAAAGAGGTAATAGAAATCAATGAACAAAAAGGAAACACAATTGAATTAAATAAACTTTTTGATGATTATCTGAAATGGGGAGGAATGCCATTCATACATGATGTAATTGAAAATCAGGACAACCAGAAAAAAAGATACCTGCATGATGTCTACAATTCAATAGTCTATGAGGATGTGCTCAAACGGGCAAATGTAAGCAGAATTGATTTAATGGATAAATTAATACGATTTGTGATAATGAATGTCGGACATCATTTCTCAGCTAAAAGTGTATCCGATTATCTTAAAACACGAGCCAAAAGGCATTCCAAACGTGAAACCATATATAATTACTTAACCTATTTTGAAAATGCATGTTTTATCAACAGAGTGCGCAGAGAAAATATCATGGGCAAAGGCATATTAAAAACAAACGAAAAATTCTATTTAACAGATCATGGATTCAGACAAGCAATCTATGGCCACAACAAAAGAGATGCACAATTAATCCTTGAAAATATAGTGTATATGGAACTTGTCAGAAGGGGATATGAAGTAACCATAGGTAATGTGGGCAAAAAAGAAATAGATTTTGTAGCCAAAAAAAATGGATTAAAAAGATATTTCCAAGTTTCCTACGAGGTTAATCAGGAAAGTACTCGTGATAGAGAATTTGGCCCATTACTAAAAATTAATGATAATTATCCTAAATATTTAATTACAAAAGATGATAATGAATACGATTACGAAGGAGTTGAGAAAAAGCATATTATTAACTTCTTGACTGAGGATTGGTGGGATTGAAATATTATCCTGTAATATTGTTGATATGTTTTCCAACAATATAAGGTTGATAATTAAATAGTTATTTTTTTTATATTCTATTTCCACAGTCAAAATCGTTATGTCTATAAATTACTAGTTTATCTTACCAAATGGTACTGAGATTGCTGCAAATTAGGTGGTAATGGAACTAGGTGGGTAGTAAATACTTTGATGATTATGGAGTTTATGAGGTTAATGCTATTTGTTGTAGTTATTGTGGCGAAGTTTAGATTGATTGTAAGTAGTTAGTATTTTGAATCTATTTTTTCAAATACTTTTTTAACATTCACTTTTGTTTCAAAACAACCTGTTTTTTCAAGCAAAACTCCCTGAGGACAGAAATCTGATAGTAGCATCATCATCTGATTTAAATCCTCATGACAGGCAACTCCAATAACTGCCTGAAACTTATTTTCCATAACTATTTTTTTAACAAAACTTGATCCAGGAACAATATATAATTTGTAGCCTAACGGCTCTGCTTTTTTCTTGATTACTCCAATAGAACATAATCCGCATTCAGTGCAGTTAAGACCTTCCTTTTGAAGGGTTGCAGGACAATCCTTGTGCCTTAAACAATGAGGTAAAAATATTAAAGTTTTTTCTGCAGGAATATTTCTGAAACGTTCCTTGTTTATGTCATCGCGCACTTTAATTGCAATATTGTCTATTAAATGATCATCCAAACCTAAAAAATGAGCTATTGTCTTAAATGGAGAGTATAATAAATCAACTATGTATAGGAGAAATCTTGGAAATTTGATTTGGTTTTTACGAGCTATCAAATAACCTAAAATTAATACTACTATAAAAAGTATAACAATCAGTATGGCTAAAAAAACAACCAATTGGCCTAAAAACATATAAAAGGAATCAATAAACAACATTATTTAACCTAAAATTTTTCAATAGTGTAATTTGTAAATTCTTTATTTAATTTAACGCCTTTATGTGTTTTGATTATATTCAACCCTGATAAACTGTCACAAGAGCATAATACATTCTGTTCAGGATGTGTTCCAGGTGTAATATTGCAGTTTAAGTTTACTTCATCTCCTATTGATATGACTGTTTCCAGACGTTTTGTAGATGGATGGTCTTTATTCAGGATAACTAATGGAGATGATTCTTCACGGCTGAGATAAGCCTGTGATCTAATTGCTCGTTTGTCTTTTTTAAAGTTTGATACGGCGATAATATCATCTGATTCTAAAAACTGGACTATTTCCTCATTGTCCTGTGTTGCAATAAAAAGCATTTTGTTTTCATAGGAAACTTTCACAACACCTACAATTCCGGTTTCACCTTCAAGAAACAGTATTTCATCATCTTTAAAATCAATATTCATTTTATCACTAAAAAAATAAAAAGAGAGTAAATGTGAATTTACTCTGCAAGCACCACATTGTCACTTTGACAAGATGGGCAAACTACTTTTTTTCCAAGTCCTTTAAAGGAATTTCCACAGTCTTTGCAATGGTATTTTTTGGTTTTTAATTTTTTCAAATCTATATCAGCCATTGGGCCTCCAGTTGAACACATTTTAAATCACCTATTATATTATATATAATTATATATTATTTAATATTTTTTTCAATATTCCTTATTTTTTCCAGGATTTTTTCATCATTTGTTATATTCAGTTTAAGTTCCAAAAAGTATAATAATTGGTGATATAATTTGTTTTCTTCATATTCCTTTATGAATTCATCAAGACAATCTAAAACAAAAGGATTTATTCCCAATTGGATATTTTTGTTTCTAATTATTTCAATGCATTCAGTTATGGATAATTCTAAATTATTTTTTGATTGTATGTCTTTAATCTCTCTGTAGGCAAGAGGACTTGCCTCATATTCCATACTGTAGATTAATAATGCCAAGGCTGTTTTCATCTGATTTTCTTCAATATAATAATATCCAAGATTCCTGTAGCATCTTGCTATGTCCTGTGGGTAATAGGCGTATTTTAATGCATCACATGTGCGAATAAAATATTCGTTGTATGTGTAGGTGTGTACTTTATAAATTTCAGTCAATTCAAGAATTATTCTTGCTGAAACAGGATTGATTTTTAGGGCTTTTTTCAAATACTCTTCTGCTTTATCATATTGCTTTGTTTCAAGAAGCAAAAATCCATAAACATAATAAAGGTCAAGCAAAGGCTGATTGTCCGGAATGTATCTTAATTCTTTTTTCAATCCTATATATTTCCTAAAAACCATTTCTTCTAAAGGATTTGTGAAAAAATGATATTCGCTGACTTTATCATCTTCAAACATTCCCGGAAAAGTTTCCATGAATTTGTCAAGCTTTTCCAGGGGAATTTTGTAATTTCCATTTTCAATATCAAAGTAGATATCATTTAAAATGTCCAGTATAGGGTTTTCTTTTTTAGCAATCTCGTTATATTCCTGTTTTTCATCTTCGCTTAGACAATCCCACATCATGCGTGAAATCTCTTTTATTATTTCTTTGTTGTAGGGATGGTCTTTATAAACTTCAATTTGTGAAGATAAATATTGTCTATTCAATTCTTTGTTTGTACCTAAGTTTGATTTGATTTCACTTATTATTTCCTCGTACACTTAACACACCTAAAGTTACTTTAATGGGCAATATTTTTATATTACCTCTTACCTATTTAATAATGTATAAAAATTTAGTTTTATATATTTTATTAAAAAAATTTAGGTGATTATTAAATGGCAAATCAACCAATATTTATCCTTCCTGAAGGAACTGAAAGATATTCAAAAAGAGATGCTTTAAGAATGAATATCACAGCTGCTAAAGTATTAGCAGGTATCGTAAGAACCACATTAGGTCCTAAAGGTATGGACAAAATGTTAACAAGTTCATTAGGTGATGTTACTGTCACCAACGATGGTGCAACCATCATGAGAGAAATGGAAATCAATCAGCCTGCAGCTAGAATGCTTGTAGAAACTGCTAAAAAACAAGAAGAAATAGTTGGAGATGGAACCACTTCTGTTGTTGTTATTGCAGGTGAATTATTATCAAAAGCTGAAGAGTTATTGGATGATGGAATTGCAACATCAGTTGTTGTAAAAGGATTTAGAAACGCAACTAAAAAAGCAGTGGAACTTTTAGATGGCATTGCAATTGATGCTGATGATGAAGAAACTCTTAAAAAAGTAGCTGTAACTGCAATGAGTGGTAAAGGATCAGATTATGCAAAAGAACACTTGGCAGATTTAGTTGTAAAAGCAGCTTTAAGAATCAAAGAAGATGGAAAATCTGACATTGACAATATTAACATTCAAAGAGTTTCAGGAGACTCTGTTGAAGATTCATTTTTAGCAGAAGGAATCATCATTGATAAGGCTCCTTTATCCAAGAACATGCCTAAAGATGTTGAAGATGCAAAAATTGCTATAATGAAATATCCTATTGAATTGAAAGATATCAATACTGATGCAAAAATTGACATAACCAGTCCTGACCAATTTGAAGCCTTCCTTAAACAGGAAGAAGACATGATTAAAGACTTAGTTCAAAAAGTAGTTGACTCTGGATGTAACGTATTATTCTGTCAAAAAGGTATTGATGACATGGCAGAACACTACCTTAAAAAAGCAGGAATCATGGCTTTCAAAAGGGTTAAAAAATCTGACATTGAAAGAATTGCAAAAGCTACCGGTGCAAAACTTGTAAGTGACATTGAAGATTTATCCGAAGAAAAATTAGGTTATGCCGGTCACGTATATCTTGATAAAATATTTGATCATGAATTGACTTTAATCGAAGAGTGTGAAAATCCTAAAGCTTCTTCAATTGTATTAAGAGGAAGTACTCGTTACGTCACCGAACAAATCGCAAGAGCACTTGATGATGCATTAGGTGTAGTTGGAGCAACCATCGAAGAAGGAAAAGTTCTCATTGGTGGTGGAGCTTGTGAAATTGATTTAGTAAAACAATTAAGAGAATATGGTGAATCTGTAAGTGGAAGGGAACAGTTAGCTATCTTAAAATATGCTGAAGCTTTAGAAGTTATCCCAAGAACCTTAATTGAAAATGCAGGTTTGGATACCATTAACTTAATTGCTGATTTGAAAGCTGCTCATGAAGACTCTCCATTCATTGGAATCAATGTATTTGAAGGTAAAGTAGTTGACATGAAAGATGCTGGTGTTATTGAACCTTTAAGAGTTAAAATCCAAGCACTTCAATCAGCTGGTGAGGCTGCAGAAATGATTCTACGTATTGATGACATGATTGCAGCAAGAAATGCACTCAATTCCACTGGACCTGATGAGTCTGGTAATGATGCAAGCGGTATGCCTCCAATGCCTCCAGCAGGCGGTATGGGTGGAATGCCTCCAATGATGTAAAATTAAAAATTTTACAACTTTTTATTTTTTTTATTTTTCTTACTTATTTTTTAAAATACAATGTTAAATTAATTGATTTTTATTCTAATTGAACTTCAATCAATGATTTTCGTTTAAATAACTTTTAATTTTGTCCTATTTTATATTATAAGCTTTTCTATTATTGTTTTAATTTTAATATATTTAACTTTCTTTAAAAATTATTTCATATCTTTAAATTATTTTATAGCTTTATTCAGAAATATTTTTGCTTTATACTTTATTTTCATTAAGTTTTAATTTTATTTTTAAAAATTAGGCTCATTTTATTAGTTTTAGTAAATAAAAAGCTTTATATAAGATATTTGCAATAAATATTGTTGAAGTGAGATGAGAGTCTCATGGATGTTTAAAAAAATTGTTATGGAGGTAAATTATTTTGAACAAACAAATACTCACTTTGTTAATATTACTCACAACTGTTTTAACAGTCAGTGCCATTTCAGCAAGTGATGTTAATGTTACAGATTCGGATACTATTGGCTTAGTAGATGACACATCAGATGTATCAGTCCCACTGGAGAATACTGCTGATTCATCAGAAATTTCTGTATCAAGTGATTCAAATGTTGATAATGATTCATCTAAAGTTTCTCTATCAAGTGAAGAAGTTTTAGAATCTGAAAATTCAAATACTTTATCAACTAACTCGAATAGTGAAGAGTCTTTAAGTAGTGATGGTGGGATTGCAGATCTTTCAGCATCAAATAATGATGTGAAAAGTGAAAGCAATGTTTCTTCAAAAATTGATGTATCTAAGACAATCACTGCAAAGGATATCACTAAATATTATAAAGGAAGCACTCAATACACTGCAACATTCTTAGATGCTTACGGTAATCCATTGGCCAATACCAATGTTAAAATTACTGTCAATGGTGTTACATACACCAAAAAAACTAATGCAAATGGAGTCGCTTCAATGGCAATTAATCTTAAACCTGGAAGCTATAAAGTTGTTGCGGTCAATCCTGCAACCGGTTACAGTTTGACTAAAACTTTTAAGATATTGTCCACTATTACTGCAAGTGATATTTCTAAAGTTTATACAGACGGAAGAAAATTCTATGCAACATTTTTAAAAAGTAATGGTAAGGTTTTAGCTAAAAAAACTATTAAGTTTAAGATTAAGGGAAAAATATACAAAGTAAAAACAAACAGTAAGGGAGTTGCAAGTTTATCTTTAAAAACTCTTAAAAAAGGTACTTATAAAATAATATCTTATAATACTGACGGTTTGACTAAAACCAATAAGGTAAAAGTTGTAACATCCTGTAAGACTTCATTAACTGCTTACACTTACACTTTCCTAAAAAGTGATTCAAAAACTATTAAAGTAAAATTGCTTAATGCTTTCGGTTATGCACCGGCAAAAGGTAAAATAATTAAGTTTAAGGTTAATGGTAAAACATATTCTAAAAAAACAAATGCAAATGGTATTGCATATCTTAAACTGCCTTCACTTAAGGTGGGAGTATATACTGTAAAATATAGCTTTGCTAAACAGGGATATTACAAGGCATCAAGTACTTCAAGTAAAGTTACTATCATTGCCACTAAAAATCCTAAGTTTACTGTAAAAAGCGGAACTACATTTACTCAGGGGTCAACTGCAACATTCAAAGTTGCTGTTAGCGCTGGAAGTGTTCCTTTACAAAAAAAGACAATCACTTTCAATTTGGATGGTAAAAAGTATACTAAAACCACTAACTCAAATGGTATTGCATCATTATCTTTCAAGTTGGCTGCAGGTAAACATACATTGACCTATTCTATAGCTAAAGATTCCAAAATCAATGCGAAAACCGGATCAAGTACAATTACAATTAAGGAAAAGTCCGTTTCAAAGCATGCGGGATATTGGCTTTACGGTTCTGATATGAAAAGTGTTAATCTGAATGATTTGTCATCAAAAGGAGTAACTGACATTTTCCTGAATTTCAAAGCATATGAACTTTATGGAAAATCAGGTGTTGAATCATGGATTTCCAGTGCAAGTAGTGTTGGAATAAATGTTCACATGTGGGTTCAAGCTTTCTATTCTGGTGATACCGGTTGGGTTAATCCTGTTAAGAATGGTAATGAAAATACTGCTTACTTTAATCAGAAAATAAATGAAATCAAAACTTACTCTGCAATTAAAGGTCTTTCCGGAATTCATTTGGATTACTTAAGATATTCCGGTTCTGATGAAAATGCAGCATATAAAAATGAAGGTGGTACTGCAGCTATTAATTCATTTGTAAAACAGGCTGTTTCAGCTATAAAATCAGTTAATAGCAATCTGAAAGTTTCATGTGCTTTAATGCCTGAGACTACAAGCAGTGAAAAGTATTACGGTCAGGATTATGCTACACTAAGTCAGTACATGGATATTGTCATTCCGATGATTTATAAAGGTAATTATGGCAGTGATTCCTCTTGGATTACTACAACTACTAAATGGTATGTTCAAAATTCAAAAGGGGCTGCTGTCTGGGCAGGATTGCAAGGTTACAATTCCGATAAGGATACAACATTACTGTCTTTATCAAGTCTTAATACTGATATTAATGCAGCATATAATGGTGGAGCATCTGGAGCAATTCTATTTAGATATGGTATGTCAAATTCAGCTAATTTTAATTCATTAACTGTTAGCTCATCTAAAACCATATCTATTAAAGACATTGTTACTGGTGCAACTAATTTGCAAACATTTTATAAATCAAACGGCAGATTACCAAATACAATTACAACTGGAGGATACACTTTCACTTCAGCTGAATTCTTATATGTGATGAGTCAGGCTATTTATCAGCTTGGTAATTCTAATAAGAATGCGATTAGTATATTAACTGGAGTTTCAGAACCAACTTCTCCTTCAGGAGCTACCATTAACAGTCAATTGGCTTCTTCAGATTATATTACATTAGCTAAAAATGTAGCAAACTTTATTGTTAGCAACAATAGAGCTCCTAACTACGCTTCATCTTCTTTAGGTAATATTATATATTCTGAACTTGTTGATTCATTCTCCAGAATATTGACATTTTATGGTACTAATTCAAGATTGCCGGCAACAGTAAATATTGTTTATGCTTCATCAAGTGGTAGCAGTAGCAGTTCTTCAATATCAATCACTGGTAAAGGTTTAAATGAAAATGCTGGCAGTATTAATGTGGCAGATTATTTAAAGTCCACTACCAATTGTCAAGTAGGTAATTCAGCTATTAAAAAGGTTGTGACTACTTTAACCAGCGGTTTAACTAGTGATTTGGATAAGGCGACTGCAATATTTAATTATGTAAGGGATACATTATCATACAGTTTCTATTACAATACTAAATATGGTGCTGCTGGAACTTTATCTGCTAAGAAAGGAAATTGTGTGGATCATTCACACCTTTTAGTTGCAATGTTTAGAACTGCAGGACTTGCAGCCAGATATGTTCACGGATCTTGTACATTTACTAGTGGAAGTACATACGGTCACGTATGGGCTCAAGTATTGGTTGATGGAAAATGGATTTGTGCTGATGCGACAAGTTCTAAAAATTCACTTGGAAAAATATCTAATTGGAATACTAAGTCTTTTACCCTTAAGGGAATTTATACAAGTCTGTCATTCTAATTATTTTTTTTCTTTTTTTATTTTTAATTTTCAATTTCATTTAGGTTTACCAAAACTTTTTTATACTCTTTTTAATAAATATTTAATCAATTATAAATGTAGGTGACTTTCATGGCTGAAGGTAAAATTAGTGAAAATATTGAGGAATATTTGGAAGTTCTCTATCGTAATGGTAGTAATGGGGAACAGGTTTCCACAACACAATTATCAAAGGATTTGGGTATTGCGCCTGGAAGTGTAACTCAGATGCTTAAAAAACTTGAGGATCTTGGATACATTGGATATACACCATATAAAGGAGCTACTTTAACAGAAGAAGGTATGAAGATAGCTCAAAAAATCACAAGAAAACATAGGATTTTGGAAAAATTCTTATTGGATGTTTTAAAAGTTAAAGAAGAAAATGTTCATGAGCAAGCTTGTGAAATGGAACATACTTTATCTGATGAAGCTGAAAGAGCTTTATGTACTATGCTGCATCACCCTGATTTATGTCCTGATGAAAATGTTATTCCTGCCTGTGATTTTGACTTTGGCAGCTGTCAAGAGTGCTTCTCACAAAAAGACTTTGACCAAGTTATCAACAGAAAATTCAATTTATTATCAATTTCTGAATTAACTGGCAATTCTGAAGGTACTATATCATTCATACGCGGTAATGATGATCTTTTAGATGATATTGCTGGAACTGGTATTAAAGTTGGTCAACATTTAAAATATGAATACAATGAGAACCGTATTGGTAATCATTATTTAGTTTCAATAGATGAAAATGAGTTAAATATTCCTGTAGAAATGGCTAATAATATTTTTATTAGAATTTAACTTATCTATTTCTTTTTTTACAAAAATTTTATATAATATTTTTTTCAAAAGTATTAGCATTAAATATAATTTGTTTCTTTTTGTGGTGTTTTAATGCGTGGAGATTTGTCTAATGATATTGTTTCAATTAAAATTGAGGAAGGAAGTAAAAGACCGGTAGCTTTGCATGAAAAAAGCAAGTTTGGTAAAATCGAAGCAGATTTTTTACATCTTTCATTAATTGAGGCATGTTATTTGCTTGAAAAAGGGCGTTTAAACATTTATGAAGATGATGTTAAATGCAGTATAGGATATCTGATTGATTTAATTAAACAGCAAGATCTCTATGCTAAATATATTGTTTATCGTGATTTAAAAGACCGTGGTTTTGTTATTAAAACCGGTTTTAAATACGGTTCCGAATTTAGATTGTATAATCGTGGAGGAGGGCCTGGTCAGGGACATTCCGATTATTTGGTTAAGATTATTTTTGAAAATTATGATATCAATGCACTTGATTTTGCAAGTTATGTTAGGGTTTCACATGGTGTTAACAAAAAACTTTTACTTGCTATTGTTGATGAGGATTTTGATATAACATACTATAATGTGGAATGGACAAGACCATAAGTTTAATTAAAGAAATCATTTATATTTTTATATAATTCTATTATAACTATAATAATTTTTAATTATAAATTTAATTTAATGTTACTGATGGTGATAAAATGGCAGATTTAATTGATCCATGGGCATCATTTAGCCTAGATTATGATAAGTTAGTTAACCAATTTGGTATAGGAAAAATTTCAGATATTGTTGATGATGTAAAAAATCCTCAAAGACTGATGAAAAGAGGAGTAATTTTTGGACACAGGGAATTCAATGAGATAAACAATTTGATTAATCAAAATAAAGACTTTGCAGTCGTATCCGGTATGATGCCAAGTGGACAGATGCATATAGGTCATAAAATGGTAGTCGACCAGCTTAAATGGTATCAGGATATGGGAGCAATGTTGTCTTTACCTATTGCAGACCTTGAAGCATACGCAGCACGTAATATCAGTTTTGAAAAAGGCCGTGAAATTGCAGTCAATGAATATCTGACAAATTGGATTGCATTAGGCCTTGACCTTGAAAAGGACAATGTTAATGTTTACTTGCAATCACAAAATCAGGCATTGCAAAATCTTGCATTCAAATCTGCAAACAAAACCAATTTCAGCCAACTTAAGGCGATTTACGGATTTGAAAATTCAACCAATATCGCACATGTACAGGCTCCATTAATGCAGGTTGCAGATATTTTGCTTCCACAGATTGAAGAGTTTGGAGGTCCAAAAAAGGTTGTTGTTCCAGTAGGAATAGACCAGGACCCACACATTAGACTAACAAGAGATATTGCTCACAGATTGCATGAAGAGGAAGGATTCATACAACCAGCATCAACATATCACAGATTCCTGACCGGTTTGACAGGAGATAAGATGAGCAGTTCAAAACCTGCAACAGCAATTTATTTGAATGATGATACAAAAAGTGCTGTTAAAAAAGTGAAATCCGCTAAAACCGGTGGAAGAGAAACCCTAAAAGAACAGGAAGAACTGGGCGGAGAAGTGGATAAATGTGTAATTTATGAAATGCTTTTGTATCATTTCATCGATGACGATGAGGAATTAGCTCAAATCAGGCAGGATTGCCTAAACGGAACTCTTCGTTGCGGGGACTGTAAAATGAAAACTGCTGATTTGATGGAAAAATTCATGGATGAATTGCATGAAAAACAGATTGAAGCAGCAGAAATTGCTAAAACATTGATATAATGTTGGATTTGAAAAAAGAAATTAAATTAGCATTTGCTGAAAATAAACTGGCTATTGGTGTTTCAGTAGCTATTTTATTAATCTCTTTAATATTGGGCTATTTTTTAGAGCCTTACCTGCACAGTATTTTGGATCCTGTTGTTGATGCGTTTTCAAAACAGGTTAAATCAGGCAATATACAATTAACATTTCAAAGCATATTCTCAAACAACATAAGAATTGTATTTCTAATGTTTATTTTTGGATTGCTTTTTTGTTTTTCAGCATTAATATTGGCATTCAACGGCTTTTTTGTAGGGTATTTTACAGCAACTACCGGTAATTTATTCAATACTGTGTTGTTATTGATTCCTCATGGCATTTTTGAATTCTCTTCATGCATACTTGCATGTTCATCAGGTTTTGTTTTGTTCAGATTTGCATATAACTTAATTAAAACATGGTTTGGAGAGGAGAATAAATCGTTTTATACATCATATGTTGAAAATTTTGATAAATTAAAGCAGGCAATTTTGCTTTTAATGGTATCTGCAATTCTGATGGCAATTGCCGGTTTTATTGAAGTGTATCTGACAATACCTATTGCAGATTTTGTCTCTTCGATTTTTACTTAAATTTTATATAAAATTAACTAAAAAAATATAAATGTGATTTTTTATGATAAGATGTGTTTCTTGTGGAGAAGAATATGACGATGATGAAGTAATCTACACTTGTGAAAAATGTGGATCTGTACTTGAACTCGTCAATGAAATAGATGTTTCTAAAGACATTTTTGATGGTAGAAAAGATAATTTATGGAAATTCAAAGAATGTATTCCGGTAGATGAAACAAAAATAGTTTCTCTTGATGAAGGTGGAACTCCATTCTGCAAATGTGACAAGTTAGGAGAAGAGCTTGGAGTTAATTTATATGTTAAAGTGGAAGGTTCCAACCCTACAGGAAGTTTCAAAGACAGAGGAATGACTGTTGGAATGACCAAAGCAATGGAATTAGGTGTAAGTACTGTAGGTTGTGCTTCAACCGGTAACACTTCCGCATCACTTTCAGCATATGCTGCTCGTGCAGGATTACGATGCATTGTATTTTTACCTTCAGGAAAAGTTGCATTAGGTAAATTAGCACAAGCAATGTTCCATGGTGCTGAAGTAATGTCTATTAACGGAAACTTTGACGAAGCATTAGAAGCAATGACTGCTCTTGCATTAGAAAAACATCTTTACTTATTAAATTCAATCAACCCTTACAGACTAGAAGGGCAAAAAACTATTGGTTATGAGATTGTTCGTGACTTAGGCTGGCAGGCTCCTGATAGAATAATTTTGCCTGTTGGTAATGCCGGTAACATTTCAGCAATTTGGAAAGGTGTTAAAGAGTTTTACGATGCAGGATTCATTAAGGATTTACCAATGATGACTGGTATTCAGGCAGAAGGTGCATGTCCGGTTACAAATGCATTTAAAAAAGGAGACAAACGTGTTGTTCCTGTTGAAAATCCAGAAACAATTGCAACAGCTATACGTATTGGTGCTCCAGTCAGTGACATAAAGGCACTTAATGCTATCTATGATTCAAATGGATATTCTGAAACAGTAACTGATGAAGAAATCCTTGATGCACAAAAATTACTTGCAAGAACTGAGGGTATCGGTGTGGAACCAGCTTCAGCAGCTTCAATTGCAGGTCTTAAAAAGCTTGTTGACGAAGGTGTTATTGATAAAGGTGAAACCATTACTTGTGTAGTTACTGGTCACTTACTTAAAGATCCTAACACTGCTATTGATGCATGTACTCAACCTACTGAGGTTGATGCGGATATAGATACTTTAAGAGAGATTTTGATGAACAAATAAATATTGCTTTAAATCTCTTTTACTTTTAATTTTTTCTTTTAATTCTTTTATATTCAAACAAAATTTACACTTTTTTTGTTTCAAGTTATCTGTGAAAAACATTTTCAAATATCTTCGTGTCACTATTTATGTTAAAATATCATGCTTTTTACTGGTGAAATTTTGGGAAATTGGGGAAGTATCACCAATAGATTTATATATAAGCAAATTAAAACTATAATTAACAAGTTAAATGTGAGGTGTAATAAATGAGTGAATTACCAATTGCTCCTGTGGGCAGAGTTCTCAAAAATGCTGGTGCACAAAGAGTAAGTGATGATGCAAAAGTTGCATTAACCGAAGCAATTGAAGATTACGGAAACGAAATCGCACAAAAAGCTGTCGGATTTGCTCGTCACGCTGGCAGAAAAACTGTAAAAGCAGAAGATGTAAAATTAGCAATCAAATAGGTTTGTTAATTGATCATTTTTGAGATAGTAATTTTGTTACTATCTCTTTTACAAATTATCGTTCATTAATTTTTTTTAAGTTCTAAAATGTCTAATTTTAATCTATTTTTACAAACATTTATATACTATGCAAACTAATTTAATATTGTCTAGTTCTCTAGAATTATTTCATTAATTACTAAATTTTTATTTTTAGTTTTGCTAAAAATTATATGAAATTCAGAAGTATTTGTATTGAAAGTCTAATCCCCCTATTTTTTCTTATGGGATTATATTTAGTGATATATGAATTATTCAAGAATTAGTATTATTAAAAACTATATTAAATTATTCATCTATTGGATAATTTGAGTAATTTCTATAGTTAAAAATAATAATAACTATATATATTACATTAAATTATTATTTACCGATGGATGGCTAAAGCCAGATGAAAAAGGAGGTATATATTATGGCAAACATTTATGTAAAATTTGATACACCTGAAGAATTAGCTAAACAAGCTGAAGAAGCATTAGAAACCGCACAAGCTACCGGTAAAGTAGCAAAAGGAACTAACGAAGTAACTAAATTCATCGAAAGAGGAGATGCAGCATTAGTTGTAATCGCAGAAGATGTTGATCCTGCTGAAATCGTTGCACACATCCCAGTTCTCGCTGATGAAAAAGAAATTCCTTACGTATACTTACCTACCAAAGAACAAGTTGGCGTAGCTGCTGGTTTAACTGTTGGTACTGCTTCCGCATGTATTGTTGATGCTGGTGACGCTGAAGCTGCTGTAGCTGAAATCGTAGAAAAAGTTGCTGAATTAAAAGAATAGATAAATTCTTTTAAGGATTTTTACGGTGATAAAATGGAAGAAGGAACTCCTGCTGAAGTCATTGAAGTTTTAAAAAGAACTGGTATGACTGGTGAGGTAATGCAAATTAAATGCAGAATCCTCGATGGTAGAGACAAAGGAAGAATTTTAACAAGAAACATTATGGGTCCTGTAAGAAAAGGCGATATCTTAATGTTACTTGATACTATTAGAGAAGCTAAGGAAATTAGAACTCCTTAAGAAGGTGTAAGAGCATGAGAACTTGTTCATTCTGTAATAAAGAAATAGAAGAAGGTACAGGAAAAATGTACGTTAAAAGAGACGGTTCAATTTATTTCTTTTGTAGCAGCAAATGTGAAAAAAATATGATTAAACTCGGAAGAGTTCCAAGAAAAGTTAAATGGGTTAAAGAATGATTCAAAAAAGTTTTGTAATGATGAAACCAGACGCTGTTCAAAGACGTCTTATGGGTAAAATATTATCCCGTTTTGAAGAAAAAGGTCTTCAAATCGT
>NZ_JAFUHT010000006.1 GCF_017468685.1 Methanobrevibacter sp. | reverse complement strand
AGAAGAAGAAGCATACATTAACTCTGAATCTACCGTAAACCCTGATGGAATTATTCCTCACGAATATGTACCTCATCTCGAAAGCAGAGTAAGACCTTTAAGTGAATGTATGGATATTGACTTAATGCTTCCAGGTTGCCCACCTCGTTCTGATGTTGTAGCTGAAGCTATTTTAACATTATTAAGAGGGGACACTATTGAATTACCTTCAACCAACCTTTGTGAAGTATGTCCTAGAGAAAAACCACCTGCAGGTTTAGCTATGGACTTCATTAAAAGACAATTTGAATTAGGTGCTCCTGAACCTGATTTATGTTTAATTACTCAAGGTTTAGTATGTATGGGTCCTGCTACTGTATCCTTATGTGGTGCAGAATGTCCTTCCATTGGAATCCAATGTAGAGGATGTTACGGTCCTACTGCTAAAGTATTAGATCAAGGAGCAAAAATGATCAGTGCGATTGCATCTGACTACGGTGTACAAGAAGATAAAACTGTAGACCCAGAAACAGTTGCTGATCAATTAGATGATATTGTAGGTACTTTCTATACTTACACATTACCTGCTGCTTTAGTACCAATGAAAATGCAGAAAGGAGGAGAATAAAATGGTTAAACTTACTATGGAGCCTGTCACTCGTATTGAAGGACACGCAAAAATTACTGTGCATCTCGACGATGCTGGAAACGTAGAAGAAACAAGATTACACGTTATGGAATTCAGAGGATTCGAAAAATTCTTAACTGGTCGTCCTGTTGAAGAATTAGCAAGAATCGTACCTCGTATTTGTGGTATTTGTGATGTACAACACCACTTAGCTGCAGCTAAAGCAGTTGACCAAATTTTCGGATTCGATGATTATGAAATCTTACCTGCTGCATACAGAATGAGAGAAATCATGAACTGGGGTTCATACATGCACTCCCACGCTCTTCACTTCTACTTCTTAGCAGCTCCAGATTTAATCATTCCAAACGGAACCAGAAAAACAAGAAACGTATTCCAAGTTATTAAAGACATGCCTGAAGTTGCACTTCAAGCTATTAATATCAGAAGAAACGGTTTAGAAATGGTTAGAAAAATAGGTGGTCGTCCTATTCACCCTACTTCCTCCACTCCTGGTGGTATCTCAACCGAATTAGACGCTGATACTCAAAAAGATTTACTTGAAAGAGCAAAACAAAATGTTGAATTAGCACAAGCTACTTTAGACTTAGCTATTCCAGTATTTGAAGAAAACATTGACTTAATCTCTTCATTAGGTAACTTCGGTGACACCAGACACTGTGGTATCGTAAAACCTGATGGAACTTGGGATGTATATAACGGTAATGTAAGATTCAAAGACAAAGACGGTAGTGACTTATTCGAATACAGAAACGAAGAATATACCGACATTGTTGCTGAACACGTAAAACCTTACTCCTGGTTAAAATTCCCATACATTAAAGAAATGGGATACCCAGAAGGTATCTACAGAGTAGCACCATTATCAAGAATTAATGTTTGTGACCAAATGCCTAAAGAAGCACCTCTCGCACAAGAAGCTCTTAAAGCTTTCCGTGATGCTTTCGGATATGCTCAAGCACCATTATTATTCAACTATGCTAGACTCATCGAATTATTAGCATCTGCTGAATGTGCTGCTGCAGCATTAGAAGAAGATTTATCTGGTAAAAAATTCCCTGATGAATTAGAAAGAACCGAAGGTAAAGGTGTAGGTATTGTTGAAGCACCTCGTGGTACTTTAATCCACCATTACGAATCCGATGATAATGGATTATGTAATTACGCTAACATTGTTGTTGCTACTATCCAAAACAACCCAGCAATGGAAATGGGTATTCACCAAGTAGCTAAAGACTACATCAAACCTGGTGTTGAAGTAGATGACAGTATTTTCAACTTAATGGAAATGGTTATCAGAGCTTACGACCCATGTTTATCTTGTGCTACCCACTCAATGGATAGTCAAATGAGATTAGCTGAAGTAGATATTGTAGACAGTGAAGGAAACCTCATTAAAAAATTCTAAATTTAAGGGGGTTTTTATAAATGATTGTATTTAACGAAGATGGCTGTATTAAATGTGGTGCATGTGAAGGTACTTGTCCTACATCAGCTATTGATGTAACACCTACTGCTATTATTCACTGTGATACTTGTGGTGGCGAACCTAAATGTGCTGACGCTTGTCCTAATGGAGCATTAAAAGTTGAAATGTACGAAATTGCTGAAGGCGTTGAACAAGCAAGATTAGTATTCAACTCAATTTTATGTGACTCCTGTGGTAAATGTGAAGAAGTATGTCCACAAGAAACTATTGAAGTCACTGGTGCTAAATTAAAAGAAGTTGAAGGATTCTGTGTAATGTGTCAAAAATGTGTTGACATTTGCCCAGTAGATGTAATTGGTATTCCAGGTATTAAAGAACCTAAAGAATACGAAATTGATCTTAAAGGAAAAGGACCTGTTTACATCAAAGATTGTGTTGGATGTGGAACTTGTGTAGAACCTTGTCCTGTAAATGCAATTACTCTTGAAGAAGTAGGAAGTCCTATTACTGTCAATGATGATTGTATTAGATGCGGTTTATGTTCACAAACCTGTCCTTGGAATGCAATTTTCATTTCTGAAAAAGTACCTGTTAAACGTACTAAAGAAATTGAATCTTTCACTTTCGATTCAGCTAAATGTATTGGATGTAACACTTGTGTAGAAGCATGTCCTGGAGATTTCATTGCTGCTAACAATGCTAGTTTAACTGTAGCAATTCCAAGTGTATGTGCTGCATGTGGTTTATGTGTAAAACTTTGTCCTGTTGATGCTTTAGATATTAGTGTAGAATGGGGTGAAGGTGCTCCTGTTGATGCTGAAGGTATTGGCTGGGACTCAGAAAAATGTGAATTCATTGGTGCATGTGCTAACAAATGTCCTACTGAAGCAATTCGTGTAGTTACCAAAACTGGTATGTTATGCCCTGCATTAGAAGAAACTGATGCAGAACCTTCATTCACTAGCTGTATTAGATGTGGTGCTTGTGCTTCTGTCTGTGGTAATGATGCTTTATCCGTTGGTTCTATTGAATTAGAAATCGATGGTGAAACTGTCATGAGAGACAGAATCGAATTCAACCCATCCAAATGTGACGCTTGTGGTGACTGTATAGAAGCTTGTCCATATGATATGCTCCACAAATCAGATAATCCTAAATTACCAATTGCAGGATTCTGTACTTTATGTGGTCAATGTATGGAAGCTTGTCCGGAAAACGCTTTATGTTATAAATAGGTGGAAACACACACCTATTTATTTCTTTTTTTTAAAAATTAGTTATAATTTGTTCATTACTATTTTGCCATTGACTATTGTCATTATTGGCATTCCTTGATATTCCCATCCATCAAATGGTGAGTATTCTGCTTTTGTTTTAAATTCTTCAATATTGAATTTTCCTTTTTGTTTTAAATCTATTACGGTTAAATCTGCATCATATCCTTGGGCTATTTTTCCTTTATTTTTAAGCCCGTAAATCTTTGCCGCATTTTCACTTAAAATTTTTGGAAGTATGTTCAAATCCAGATTTTTCTTATTCACTTCAGTTAATAATAATGGAACAACAGTTTCAAGGTTAGGAATTCCTGGTGATGATGTCCATGTATCTTTGCTTTTATCTTCAAGTGTATGAGGTGCATGATCTGTTCCTATTATTGATGTTTCATCTAAATCACTAATTTTTACACTATTCTCTTTTGGTCTTAGAGGAGGATTGGTTTTTATTAATGTGCCATATATATTGTATGCAGAATTATCTAGCAATAAATGATGTGGTGTAAATTCCCAACTTACAGGCATACTTTTACTTGCATTTTTTACCCTAGCTAATGATTTGCTTGAACTTAAATGACAGATATGCAACTTCAAATTATTGGCCCTTGCCAGTTCAATTGCTTGTCTTACAGATTCGTCTTCAGATTCAGCCGGTCTTGCATAAGTATAATCAATAGCAGGATTTTCTTCTTTTTGCTTTAATTTTTCGGTTTCTTGTTCAACAATCGATTTTTTTTCACAGTGGACTGCTACAAGCCCATTATATTTTGTTGTTTTGTTTAAAATGGATAAATCATGGAATATTTTTTCTAAACTTTCATCGCTTTCCAAATCCATGAAAACTTTAACTGAAATGGGATCAAGTTCAATCATTTTTCTCATTTCATCTAAAGTATTATGTCCCATTTGAAGTTCAAAGTTCACTACAGATTTTTTTTCAGCAATTTCGATTTTTTCTTTAAGTGCTTTGTAGGTATTTGTTTTTGGAAGTGTGTTTGGCATATCTATTACTGTTGTAAAACCTCCATTTGCCGCTGCCAAACTTCCAGTTTTAAAATCTTCTTTTTGAGTCAGTCCTGGGTCTCTAAAATGTATATGAGGGTCAATAAAACCTGGCAGAACATAGTTATTTTTTATATCAATTATTTTTTCTGATTTTAAAGGAGTTTTTGAAATTTCGTTAATTCTTCCATCTTCAAGTTTAATATAATATTCGCCAGTTTCATTTATTAGCTTACAATTTTTTAAAACTAAATCCATGATTATCACCTAGTTGATTCAATATTTGTCATTTCTATGTTTAAAACATAACTTTTTTAATTTTGAAAAATAAATTTGTTAGTATGTCTCAAGTTTCTAAAATTCTTAAAAGAGATATGCAGTTGTTTTATAATGATTTTGATGATGAAAGTATAATTTCGGACAAATCATCTGAAGATATTCTGGTCTCAGATTTCACTGAATACAATCCTTTACATAATGGTCATTTTCATTGCATGAAAACTGCAAAAGACATGTTTCCTGAGTCATTATTTGTAGCTATTGTGCCGGGTTTATTTGAAAGAAGTGGTAGAGGCATACCTTATATATTGCCAAGAGAAATTAGGGCAGAAATTGCAATTTCAGTTGGGGCAGACATTGTAGTCGAAGGTCCCCCAATGGGAATAATGGGATCAGGACAGTATTCATTGTGCTTATGCAAAATGTTTCAGGCATTGAATACAGATTATATTCCCAGAGGCTATAAGCCAGTGGAAGGTATGGATGAGATTTTAAAACGTATTAATTTGGGTCACCATATAGCTTCAAAACCATATAAAATCGTTGATAAGACCACTCATGAAACCATTTTAAAAGGAAAGCTTGAGGAAGATAATTATGTAATAACCTCATTTTCAAATTCATTGTCGAAAATAGGTTTTGAATATAAGGATAAATTTATTTTCGTAAAAAGGATTGAAGGTGTAAGCGGAACCCTTATTCGTGAAAGCATCCTTGATGATAATTTTGATAATGTTTTGGACATGATGCCTAAAAAGACAATTGATGTATTAAAAAGGGAAATTCAAAACGATGGAATAATTTACGGCATTAGAGATGAGGAAGCTATTTTAAACACGGCAAACAATTTTTCCCTGAAAGAGTTGTCAAATCTAAATTTGTTTAATGAAAAATTAGCCATTAATATTATTGAAAACAGGCCATATAATGATATTTTAACGTTAGAAAAATCAATTCAACAGGGATTTTCATCTCATTTTAAGCAAAGGGTCTTAAGCATATTGGAAAATCCAATTCCTAAAAAAGTCATTTCACATTATATTGATAAATATCCATCAAATATTCGAGTATTGGGATATAAAAATAAAGAAACATTAGAAAAATTTAAAGAAAAAGTCAATAATGAAAATATTTCATTATTGAGGGTTTAAAACATTATTAATTACATTTTGAGGGTTTGAAAGTGCATATACTGCATCCATAAATGTTGGATAAGCTGCATGCAATACAAATACATAAATTAAATAGTAGATTACTACTAAAATGACTATAATCAAAATAATAGTTAAGATGATGTCTACTGCACCCATAGGTTCTTTTTCTTCCTGATAATTTAAATTATGGATGTTTTGATCCTTGATTTTTTTACCGCCTTCTTTTTCAGCTAAGATTTCAGCTCTAATTCTAGCTTCCATTTCTTCAGGGGTTTCAGGTTTTCTTCTTTTAGCAGAAGATTGTTTTAATGATGGTTCTTCTCTTGTAGGATATTCTTTTCTAGTTAATGAACCATATTGTGCTTCATCTTTTGCTAATTGTTCACCTAATGGCACTTCTTCCTCATCAAAATATAAGTCATCCAAATATTTTTCATATTTGTCTTCTAATTCCATTCTAGCACTTGTTGGCTGAGGCTCATATGAATGGTCTGGATAAATATATTCCTGAGTTTCAGGAGCTTTTTGTGAAATTTGCTCTGTAACATAATTCGGTTCGTTTTGTGCAATTTGTGGCTCTTGAGAGATTGGAGCTTGTTCTATTCTTTGTGGTTGAATAGGTTCATTTTCATCTAAATAAGATGTTTCAAGACCTCCATCATATTCAATATTGCTTTTTATATTATATGGAGAGTCATCACGAATTTGTTTAATTTCAGAAACTGGTTGAATCTCTTCCTGAACAGGAGGTACTTCTACACTTTCAACTTGAGGTTGATAAATATTTTCATCAACAGGTTGTTTATTGAGTCTTGCTGGTTCAGTTCTAACAGGTTCCTGTACTGGTTCAGCAGGTTTATTTTCAATTCCAAGACCTACAATTTTTTCTAAACATTCTTTACAGTAAATTTTTCCAGCAATTTCTAAACCACATTCTTTACAAATTGATTTTCCACATATTGCACATGTATCTGTGCCATCTCTATCAGGATGATAATAACATTCCATAAATTACACTCTCTAACGAATTAATATATATTAAATTTAATATATGTTTTTTTTATTTATATAAAACTTTTCATTGTTTAGTTTTTTCAACGATTTTTTCAACTACTATTTCTGAAGCAATTAAATCGTCTGCAGTTGCAAGAAATGTACCTAATTTTTCACTGTTTATTTCATAATTAATGGAATCATGATCTAGTGTGGAAGTCAGATAATTTTCATTGTCCACTTCAAGTGAATCAAATACCAGTTTTGCATCATTGGAAGTTTTATATATAAAAGTAATATTCCCTTTTATTTTCATGGTATATTATATAAATTTATTATCTAAAATATTTGTTGTGGTGAAAATTTCAAAATTATGGTAACCTTTATTAATAAGTTAAGTAATATATTTAAGTATTCTATTATATTACGATATAATTTTTATATAGCTATGTTGGAAAATTACTATTTTTAGCTATTTTTAATTAAAAACAATTTATGTTTATTTCGGAGGAATAATAATGGTTCGTGCTTATACAAGAAGAGATTATATTAGAAAAACCCCAAATTCAAGAATCGTACAATACGATATGGGTAATTTAAAAGATGAATTTCCAGTGCAATTAAGTTTAGCTGTTAAAAAACCAGCTCAAATTAGACACAACTCTTTAGAAGCAGCAAGGATTGCTTCTAACAGATTAATGCAAAGAGCAGCTGGAAGAATGGGATACCACTTAAAATTAAGAGTATACCCACACCAAATCGTAAGAGAAAACCCAATGGCAACTGGTGCAGGAGCAGATAGGGTACAAAGTGGTATGAGAAATGCTTTCGGTAAACCTATTTCTGTTGAAGCTATCGTTAAGAAAAATCAAAGAATAATTACTATTGACTGTAATGCTAAAAACTTTGAAGAAGCTAAAGTCGCACTCAAAAGAGCAGGTATGAAATTACCGGTTCCATGTAAAATTGTAGTCGACAAAGGCGCAGAATTAATTAAATAGATCTCTTAATCTATTCTTTTTTTACTCTTTTTTTATTACTTATTTTTTTATCATTAATTTTTTTCATTAAATATTTAAACATTGAAAATTATAAATAATAATTAATATTGACATTTGTCAATGTATTTTAATGTTTAATCCAAGAGGTTATATTTCATGTATGTTAAAAAATTTGAGGAATTGAGCAAATCCGACATTGGAATTGCAGGTGGAAAAGGTGCTAATTTGGGTGAATTGACTCAAGCAGGCATTCCGGTACCACCAGGTTTTGTAGTGACTGCACAAGCTTATGAATATTTCATGGATGAAGCTGGAATTAACGATAAAGTAATGGGTATTCTTGAAAAAATTGACATTAATGATACTAAAGCTCTTCAAGCAGCAGCTGAAGAAATAAAGCAGATTATCATTGAATCCCCTATTCCAGATGATTTGGTTTTATTCATTCGTGAATATTATAATCAACTTTGTCAAAGAGTTGGTGAAGATGACACTGATGTGGCAATCAGATCCTCTGCAACAGCAGAAGATTTGCCTGAAGCATCTTTTGCAGGTCAACAAGATACTTTCCTGCATGTATCCGGTGATGATGAAGTAATTGAATACATCAGAAAATGTTGGGCATCATTATTTGAAGCAAGAGCAATTTTCTATAGGGAAGAAAACAACTTTGAACACTCTAAAGTATACATTGCTGTTGTAGTTCAAAAAATGGCCATTGCTGATAAAGCAGGAGTAATGTTTACTGTAAATCCATCCACAGGTGAAGAAATTGCATTGATTGAAGGATCCTGGGGACTTGGTGAATCAGTAGTGTCTGGTGATGTAACTCCAGATAACTATCAAGTTGATAAAAAGAACAATGAAATCATTAATGTAACAATCAGTGATAAAAAAGTTATGTACACTAATGATGAAACCGGTACCAGTGTAAAAGTTGAAGTTCCTGATGAGTTAAGAAAAGAAAGAGTATTGTCTGATGAAGAACTCGTTGAATTGACTGAAATGGGTAAAAGAGTTCAAGCTCACTACGGCGAACCAATGGACACTGAATGGGCATTTGAAAGAGATAATTTATTCTTATTACAGGCAAGACCAATCACAACATTGGGAGATGCTGTAGCAGATGATGCAGCTGATGATACTTCTGATTTAGGTGATGTATTAGTAAGAGGTCTAGGAGCAAGTCCGGGAATGGCATCCGGTGAAGTCAAAATTATCTTGGATATTGATGAATTGGATAAAGTTGAAGACGGCGATGTTATGGTTACAACAATGACCACACCAGATATGGTTCCAGCTATGAGAAGAGCTAGTGGTATTGTAACTGATGAGGGTGGAGTAACATGTCACGCTTCAATTATCTCCCGTGAATTAGGTATTCCTTGTGTTGTAGGAACTGGGGATGCTACTTCTGTTTTAAAAGAAAATGATGGTGTCACATTAGACGGTAAAAAAGGATTGGTATTTGCAGGAATTTCCGATGCTAAATCAGAAGAAGTTGTTGTAGCAGCTACTGCGGAAGCAGCACCAATTTTAACCGTAACTGAAGTTAAAGCTAATGTAAGTATGCCTGAAGCAGCTGAAAGAGCAGCAGCAACCGGTGCAGATGGTGTTGGATTATTAAGAACAGAACACTTAATGTTGACTGCTGGTATTCACCCAGGTAAATTCATTGCTGACGGTAGGGAAGATGAATTAATCGACACTATTGCTGATAATGTTCAAATTGTAGCTGATGCATTCTATCCAAAACCAGTATGGTACAGAACTTTGGATGCACCAACTGATGAATTCATCACATTAGAAGGTGGAGAAAACGAACCTAGAGAACACAATCCAATGCTCGGTTGGAGAGGAATCAGAAGAGAATTAGACCAACCTGAAATCCTCAAATGTGAATTCAAAGCTATTAAAAAGTTACACGAAAAAGGCTACACAAACATTGGAATCATGATTCCATTATCACAAAGTCCTGCTGAACTCGTTCAAGCTAAAGCATTATGTTCAGAAGTAGGTTTAGAACCTCACAAAGATGTTGACTTTGGAATGATGGTTGAAATTCCGGCAGCTGCAATAATGATTGATGAATACATTGACATTGGTATCGACTTTGTAAGTTTAGGAACCAATGACTTGACTCAATATACTTTAGCAGTTGACAGAAACAACGAATTTGTAGCAAAACACTACACTGAAGAACACCCTGCAGTAATGAAATTAATTGAAAGAACAATCAAAAAATGTGTTGCAGCAGGTGTGAAATGTAGTATTTGCGGTCAAGCTGGTAGTGTTCCACACATTGTTGAAAAACTTGTTGGATTCGGAATCACCAGTGTTTCATCAAATGCTGATGCTGTAGCTGAAGTTAGAAAAACTGTAGCTCGTGCTGAACAAAAAATTATTCTTGATGCTGCTCGTAAGCGTTTAGAATAAATTTTTTATTTTCTTTTTTTTTATTTTTATTTTTAGCAAATTATAATAAATTAGGTTATTTTATGGACGAAAAACCAATAGATAAACAGGATATTCTAAAGGAATTAGATGAACTTCATAAACTTGATTATGATTATGTTGACGGTAGGATTTTAGGCTCAATGTGTACTCAAGCTCATCCATTTGCCAAAGAAGTTTATTGTAAGTTTTTGGACACAAATTTGGGTGATCCTGGACTTTTTAAAGGAACTAAAACTATTGAAAATAAGGTCATTGAATCTATTGGTGAATTATTGTCTCTTGATAATGCATACGGAAATATTGTAACTGGCGGAACTGAAGCTAATATCATGGCGATAAGGGCTGCCAGAAATCATGCAAGGAAATATAAGGGAATAGTTGATGGTGAGATAATCATTCCGGATTCCGCTCATTTTTCATTTAAAAAAGCAGCCGATATGCTTAATTTAAAAATTGTTGAAGCTAAACTTGATGATGATTATAGAATTGATGTTGATTCCGTTCGTGAAGCAATATCTGATAAGACTGTTGCTATTGTGGCAATTGCCGGAACAACGGAGTTGGGTTTAATTGATCCGATTGAAGAAATTTCCAAAATCGCTTTTGAAAATAATATTTACTTCCATGTTGATGCGGCATTTGGAGGATTTTCAATTCCATTCCTAAAAGAAGCAGGTTATGACTTGCCTGTTTTTGATTTTTCACTTCCAGGTGTTTGTTCCATAACTGTTGATCCTCATAAAATGGGACTGGCACCAATACCTGCTGGCGGAATTATTTTCAGAAAAGAGGAATACTTGGATGTTATGGCTGTTGATTCACCATATTTAACAGTTAAAACACAATCAACTATTGTTGGAACTCGTCTTGGGGCTTCATCAGCAGCAACTTTTGCAATCATGAAATACTTTGGAAAGGAAGGCTATTCTAAACTTGCTCAAAATTTAATGGATAATACCGAATTTTTAGCTCAAAACTTAAAGGAAATAGGTTATGAGTTGGTGTGCGAACCTGAATTAAACATTGTTGCATTTAATCATCCTGATATGGATACTGATGTATTGGCTCAAAAATTAGAAGATTTAAATTGGAAGGTTTCAGTTGCAAAATGTCCGGTTTCCATTAGGATAGTTTTAATGAATCATATTAAAAAAAGTCATTTAAAAGAATTATTAGAAGATTTAAAAGAAATATTTTAATTTCTAATCTTCTATTTTTTCAACATACATTAACGGGTAGTTCAACTCTTCAATAAACTCGATGCGTATTATTGCAGTTACGTCTTCTACTTTTGTATGGATTTTAACATCCAGCATGTCCCCGGTCAGTGAAGTGTAGTCGAATTCAGTCATTGATTCTTCAAGTTTGTCAAATCTGATTTCAACTTCAACATCTTCAATTGCAGGCTGCAGGTTTAAAGAGTCTTCCATAGCTTTTTCTAGACTTTCCTTTGTGTTCTTGTTAACAGGTGTTCCTACAAATTGATGAAAGAGTGCACCCATACTGATGGCACCTTCAAAGATTGCTCTTTCACGTGTTGTAATATTTGAAAAGTATTCTTTGTCAACATCCATTTATAATCCTCCATTCAAGAATATTATTTTATCGTAAATCACTTCAGAGGGTATTGGATTAATGCAGCAGTAGAATAGTATTGCTGAAATAATCAATACTGTTGCTAAAATGTATATTCTATTGTCTTTTGGATAAAAATAACTAAATATTAATCCTATTACCAAGAAAACTGCTGAAATAATCAATGCATTTGATTCTTGAGGATTGTCTTTAATTATTTCTGTATTCACAGGACTTTTATCAATTAGTTCGCCTTGAATTATGAGTCTGTTTTCAGTTGAACCAATTGGGTCACATGTAATTAAATAGACATTATCCTCACCCACTGCATTTAATTCATAGCTTGCAGGTACAATTGTTGTATTTACAACACTGTAATTTAGTTCTCCCACATTTGGCCATTCTAATAAAAATGTATCTCCAATGTCCAGTTCATTTAACCTTAGAAACGGTGACCCTTGAAGTGTTCTATGACCATATAAGATAATTGGGTCTTCAGTTGGAATGTTTTCTCCAGGGTCGCTTAATACTCCCTGATTTAAAGATACATTGTTGATTTTTTCTTCAACTCCAATGGAAGGTATGATGATGGCAGGTGAATCGATATTTTTTTCTACAATGATTTTTGATGAAAAATAATTCACTTCTCCCATCGCATATAATCCAATTATCAGCAAGCAAATTATAACAATTATAGTTGAGATACTAGGTTTATTCATATTATCTATTTTGTCGTATGTAGTATAATATTTTTTCAATTTTGATAAGTGGCACTTAATTCGGATACCATCCAATCCGGAGCTTCTGATGTTGGAATTGTTAAGACAATGTTGTCCATATTGTCAAGCACATAATTCACTTTGTCCTGTGGTGTTTCAATTAAAAGCATATATTGTGCATCCAGATCACCTAAATTAACTTGACGTTCGTAATTTGATAATTTCACACCATAATCTTCAAGAAGTGCTATGGTTTCCTCTTCATTATATCCATTAACAATTGCTCCTTTAATCATTTCAAGCACATCTGATGAAAAACTTTTTGTATTTTCATTAGGATTGGTTAGATTGCCTTCAACTATCATCTTTGATTTGGAATATTCTGAATCTATCTCACCATTTTCTTCATATCTCATAATTGACAACACTGTACATCCGTTTATTTCAGCAGATGTGGAGTTTGTTGTGTTTTCATATGTTGAATTGTTGTTTGTGTAAATGTCCACAACACTTCCAACCTTTACAAGGCCTGCTCCGGCTTGTAGTCTTGAAACTAAAATTGGAACTGAAACGGTGTTCGGTTCTTCGAATTTTATTTGTGAAAGAATTGTGGCATCGTTTTCATTGATAATTTCCATTGCTTGTGATGCGGAAATGATAGTATTTTTACTTTCATTTTCATAAACTGCCATTGTCCTATTGTATTTGTCCTGATGCAGGTTTATGGCCTTTTTATGAAAGGATTTCCAATCATTTGTTGCATAGGTCAATATGTTTATTGAGTCAACTTCTTCAGGATTTGTTGCATCATTAATTTTATTTTCTAATAAAAATGCATTTGGAGTAGTTGTAAGGGCTCCTGAATATAAATCATGAAGTTCATTTAATTTAGTTGTTTTTGCAAGTGACAATTGCTCCTGAGAAGGTTCATAAATAATAAAATAGTAACTTGATATTATCAATGTTAAAACAATAAGTGTTGTAATAATTACACCTATCTTTCTTTTTTTCTCATTATCGCTTATGTCTATTGATTTGGGGGATAAATAGACTCCAATTTTATGATTCAGTTTTTTCAGTGGTGTTAATTCATCAGTTTCTTCTTTTTTATCCGGTTTTTGAAGATCATAAATCTGTTTTTTCAATTCTTTTGTTTCTTCAAAACCTTTCGGATACAATGGGTCTCGTGGTTTTTTGGTATTCATTTTCAATACTCCTAATTTTTATTATTTGATGGTTAACTTAATTAAATAGGAGTAGTCAGTCCTTATTGTTTAATTAAATTAATTATTAGGTAGTAAAGACAGAATAATAGTAATAGTGCTGCCGGAACATTAACATTATAAAATGTGGTGTTTATTGGAATAATCAATAATAGGATTAAAACCACTGATATTGTAATTAATGGAATGTTATCGAATTTTGAATATTTCTTATTGCATATCATCAACAATGAAATTATAACACACAATGCTAATGCGAGGTAGGGGTTAAAAAATCCACTTAGATAATATGTTGATAATACAAATGAAATTCCTGGAATCGGAAATCCGATAAAATCATCAGTATTGATTTTGTCTGAAATTACATTATATCTGGTTAATCTTAAAACTCCACAAACAACAATTAATAAGCTAATTAGAATTACTATTGTCTGAAACATGCCTGGGGTGGTGTTTATGCAACTGTAAATGAATATTGCAGGTGCTACTCCGAATGAAATGATATCTGATAATGAATCAATATTTTTCCCGAAGCCTAATTCGTCCTGTCTATTTGTTTTTCGTGCTACCCAACCATCTACTGAGTCAAACATGATTGCAATAATCATCAGGATTGCAGCAAGTTCGAGATTGTTGTTAATTGAACTTATTATGGATAGAAATCCTGAACTCATATTCAATAAAGAAATTATGTCTGATATTGCTATAAAACTTTTAATTTCTGTATTTATATTGTTCATATTTTAACTCCAGTATTACTTTCTATTTCATTTCTTATTAATGTTGCCTTTTTTCTTGTATAATTTTCATTTAAAACTAATATAATTGATGTATGTTCATTATTTTTACTTGTATTGAAAGATTGTTTTCACTTATAATTATTTACTTCATATTATATAGTTATTTTCCTTTACCTATTGTATTCAATGTTTTATCATTATAAAGAATGTTTTTTTCAATCTTTTTTAAAAAAAATCCATTAAAAGATAAAATATATATAATAATATTTTTAATAAATATTAATTGTTAGACTTTATCAAACATCAATAAATTTCTTTATTCAAGTAATGAATTTTTATAAAATTTAATACTATTTAATGGGGTTTTTTTATGTTTGGATAAATTATATTAATGAATTGCGAGTAGTTAAATGATTGAAGATAATATACGTATTCTCAGGCAAGCTGCAAGGGTTTCATCAAATAATGGTTATAGAATTGAAAAGGATTGGTGCATCATTGCAGGGAATGTGGATTTGGTTGATGATATGGCTTACAAGGCTATTGCATCCAATCATAAAGTAAAAATTTTGTTTAGGGAACATGTTATATTAAATGAAGGGAAAATTGATAAAAAATTTGATTTTATCATGTTGCATGGTAATGCATTGGTATTAAATGAATTTAAAAATGAAACCAAACAACGTGGTGGAGCTTATGTTCAAGTTTCTAAAGGTCATTTAACTAAAGAACCAAATTTAATGGTTTTAGTAGCGCCGGATGATGTAATTAGAAACATTGTATCTATAATTGAGAAATCAAAAATTCAATGTGCAATATTGCAGGAATCTCAAACTACCGGATTCATTGATATTGATTTAAATAATGAGGTCAAATTACCAAACTTTATTAAATCATTTCTAAAACCATTTTATAATGCAAATGAAGTAGTTTTATCAACAATTCTAATTTCAATTGATAAAGAAAGTGATGTTAATAAAGTTCAGAGTATAGCTACATCTAATAGAGTTTTCGTTATTGATTTTAGAGATATTGTAACGGAGGATTAATCATGAATATTTTTGGAAATGAAGAAGAAGAACCACAAACTGAAAACACTAAAGTCATTAGTAACAGTTTAGGAATTGATTTAGGAACTTTAAACACTGTAATTGCTAAACCTTCAGGTGATAAATTTGATTTATATCAAATTCCATCTGTCGTTGCTGTAAAAAAAGATGATCCTGCAGAAGTTTTAGCAGTTGGTGAAGAAGCTAAAAAAATGCTCGGTAGAACTCCTGAAGATATTCTTGCAGTAAGACCTTTGAAAAAAGGAGTAATAGAAAATGTTGTTCAAGCACAAGCATTACTTATAAAAGCAATGCAAATAGGTATTAACGAAGGTGAAACTGTAGGAAGAATCGTAATTGGTATTCCTGGAGATGCATCTGAAGTAGAAAAAAATGCTGCTGAAGAAATTGGTAGAAAAGCTGGTGCTCAAAACATTTTGGTAATTAGTGAAGGATTAGCTGCAGCTATTGGTGCAGGTTTGCCAATTGCAGAACCAAATGGTACTATGGTTGTGGATATTGGTGCAGGTTCAACTGATATTGTAATCATTTCATTAGGTGGTATTAATGATATTGAAACCGTTAGATGTGGTGGAGATGACATTGATAACAGAATAGTGGAGCTTGTAGCAGAGAAATATGATGTAGCTATTGGTATTCATGATGCAGAATCCGCTAAAATTGAAGTTGGAATGGTACATTGTTCAGAACAACTTGAAAACTTAAGTGTAGAAGTTATTGGTAAATCCTTAGAAACTAACAGGCCTAAAAAAGTGGTTATCGATTCAATGCTCGTTGCAGATGCTGTTGAACCTTATATGCAACAAATTGTTGATGGTTTAAATGTTATTCTCGAAAGATTATCTCCAGAATTAATGATGGGTGTATATAATAACTCTGTTGCTGTTGGTGGAAGTTCAAGACTTCGCGGATTAAAAGAAAGAATATTTGATGAGATTTCCATACCAATAGAAATTTCTGAAGATCCAATGACTGTAGTGGCAAAAGGTACTGCAATTGTTGCTGCTGAACCTCTTGCACTGGAACCTGAAGTCCGTCTTAGGGCTATGAAATAAATTTATTTTATTTCTTTTCTTTTTTTATTATTTTTGATTTTTATGGATATTTTAGGCATTGATGAAGCGGGGAGAGGTTCTGTTCTAGGGCCTATGGTAATTGCTGGAGTAATTGTACCTGAAAAGATGGAAAAAGTTCTTGAAAGAATGGGTGTTAAGGATTCTAAAAGATTAACTCCAAACAGGCGTACTATTCTGTCCCGTAAATTGAAAAAAATGTTTGAATATGATGTAGTTATAATTACTGCCCGTGAAATTGATGAAATGAGGGCAGATGGCATTAATCTCAATGAAATTGAAAAAAATGCTATGGAAGAACTTATTTTAAGATTAAAACCAGAAAAAGCAATTGTTGATGCGGTAGATGTTAAGGCGGAAAGATTTCAGGAAAATCTTCAAAACGATACTGGATTTGATGTTATTGCAGAACACAAAGCTGATGATAACTATATTCAGGTAAGTGCAGCATCCATTATTGCAAAAGCCGAAAGAGATGCTCAAATTGCTGAAATTAACAAAGAATTCATCAAACAAGGGGGAATTGGGTCTGGTTATCCATCTGATCCTACAACCAAAAAATTCCTAACAAATTATACTTATGATGAAATGCCTGATTTTGTAAGAAGGTCATGGAATACTGTTGCTAAATTGAAATAATTTTAACTCTTTTTTAAATAATATTTAAGTATATGAAATAATATACTATTCTTATAAACGATTTTCTATATAGAGGATAAATATGATTATTGAGTATATTATGCCTTTCATTGATGGAATAATGGATATTTTCACTCAAGGGGGAATTATTACTTATATAATTCTTTTTGTTGGAATTTATGGTCTTATTATTGCATTGAGGAAAATTGCATATCTTAGAAAAATTAGTAAAGTTGATACAACTGAAATTTTCGGTGTTGTAACTGCATCCATGGAAAGAGGAGGTGCTGTGGAAGCTTTAAAACAAATTAATGGTTTTAAAAATCCTATTTCCAGAATTATTTCTGAAACTTTAAAAATTGGTTATAAAAATAAGACTGAAGTTGAAGAAAGTATGGAGCAAATTTTCATTGTGGAAGTTGCAAAAATGACTAAAGGTTTAAGCACTATCAAGACAATTACCGAACTCGCTCCTTTTTTAGGTTTGATTGGTACTGTTATTGGTATATGGATGACATTTAAAGCTTTAGGGGTTCATCCGGATACTGCTGCTATGGCAGAAGGTATTTATGTTGCATTAACTACTACTATTATGGGTCTTTTGGTTGCTATTGTTTTATTGCCTGTATATACTTATATACAAGGACTTATTGAAGCTGAAATGGATAAAATTGAACTTGCAACAAAAATGACAAATTGGGGATATGCAGTAGTAAAAGTCAGAGTAGATTCTAATGTTGAATGTGCACTTGAAGCTTTGCAAGAAGCTGAAGGTGTTGTTAATACAAGATTAATTTCAGATCCTTACGCTAATATTAAAGTTTCTTTTAAACCAAGTATGTTGGATAAAAGTATTGCAAATATTATTTTAGAGAAATGTAATGTTAATGCTGAAATTACTGAAAGTAAACTAAGACAATAGGTGATTAGATGGCGATTGATGTAAAAAAACACAAAAAGAAATTTTTAGATCAAAAACCAAGTATTAATTTAGTTCCATTCATTGATATTCTTTTCACTATAATGATTTTCTTGGTGGTTACAAGTAATTTTTCAGCTACTGATGTTCAAGCGGATACCGCAGATGATATTGAAGATGCTGGTGGAAAGCCTAATGTAACTGATGTTTCTGGAGACCAGGAATATTATATTATGCCTGTAGCTAATTTGCATAAAGTTACTGTCAATGGTCAAGACCGCTCGGATGCAATTGCAGGTAGTGCCGTGGGTGTACAAGCTAATGTTATTGATGAAGGACAGGTTACTATTAAACCTGGTGAAATTGTAATTACCACTCCTCCTGGAGTATCACCAGAAAAAGCTGTTCAACGTCCAGAACTTTAAAAGAGGGATTAAAATGTATACGGGGAGAATTTTATCAACTGGAATGAATTGTGATGGTAAACCTTTTGTGGCATACAGAGTATCAAGTAGGTCATTTCCGAATCGACGCTGCTTAAAATTTGATAATCGTGCAGCTATCGTTCCAAAAGAAGGTTTTGAAAAGGATATATATGAGAATACTTACATTACATACAATAGTATTCGTATTGTTAGAGATATGGCAATTGTATCTAATGGTTCTCATACTGATGTTATAGCCGATAAGATAGGTTTAGGAATGAATATTAAAGATGCTATTGCTTATTCATTACTAACTATGGATTATGAAAAAGATGATTATAATACTCCAAGAATTGCGGCTGTTGTCACATCAACAAACAAAAAAGAAGAATATGGCTGTTATGTTGGTATAGCTAACGATAAGAAAATATTGGTTGAAGAAGTACCATATGGTGAAGCAGTGTTTATTTCAACTTATGGTAGTCAGGTACAGGATAAAGTTGATTTTGAAGCTAAAACTTCTGAAGAAGCTGCAAAATACATTTTTGATGAGGGGGTTTTTGCTAACTATAAAAAACCAGTAACTTCCTGTGCTGCTGTTTTTGATGGGGAATGGACTATTGATGTCTATAATCCATAATTTTTTCTTTTTTTTAATTATTTTAGATGATTATTATGAGTATTGAATTATTTGGTTTAGAAAATATTCCTATTATTGATGGGAATAGTGATATTTCTCAAATTATTAAGCAAGCTATTGATGAACAGGGTTGCGGATTAAATCATGGAGATATTGTTCTGATTGCTGAAACATTAATCTCAAAGGCTGAAGAAAATTTCATTAAATTAGATGATTTAATTCCTTCAGAATTTGCAATTAGGCTTGCGAATGAATCCGGAAAAGATCCTAGATTGGTTGAAGCTATATTAAATGAATCTGAGGAAGTTGTTCGTATTGGACCTAATTTTATCATAACTGAAACAAAACATGGTTTTGTATGTGCCAATGCAGGAATTGATGAGTCAAATGTTGGAGATGGTTTGGCCACTCCAATGCCAAAGGATGCGGATAAATCTGCTTGTGAAATTCGTGAATTTTTAGAGGAACAATTTGGTGAAGAGATTGCTGTTATAATCACAGACACTCAAGGAAGAGCATTTAGATTTGGTGCAATTGGTACTGCAATTGGTTGTTCTGGTATCTCACCTATCTGGAAGCGTGTTGGTGAAAAGGATTTATATGGTAGAGAATTGGAAACAACTGAAATTGCAACATGTGATGAATTGGCATCTGCAGCATCTTTAATTATGGGTCAAGCAGATGAAGGACTTCCGGTAGTTATTGTACGTGGTTTCAATAGTTTTGATACATTAAGGGATACTAATTCAAATATTAAATCTGTTTTAATGCCTAAAAAAGCAGATGTTTTCAGAAAATGATATTATGATTACTGTTTTATCTGGAGGAACCGGTACTCCAAAATTATTACAAGGACTTAAGGAAATCGTTGATCCAATTGATTTGACAATTATTGTAAATACTTTGGAAAATGAATATTTTTCGGGGGTTTATGTCTCAGCAGACATTGATACAGTATTATACACAATGTCTGACATGATTAATGATGAATTGTGGTATGGTGTTAAGGATGACACTTTTATCACTCATGATAGGTTAAATGAGTTGGGTTGTACTGAATTGCTCAGAATTGGAGACATTGACCGTGCAACTAAAATACAAAAGACTCAATTGATGCAGAGATATGGTCTTTTAAAGGCATGTGAAATTCAGGCAAAGGGCATGGGAATTAAATCTAAGATTATTCCAATGAGTGAGCAAAATTCAGATATCAGTATTGTAACTGATATTGGCGAGTTGGAATTTCATGATTTTCTTATTAAACATCAATCAAAACCGGAAGTTTTGGATGTTAAATTTTCTAAAGTGGCTCCAAGTGATGGAATCATTGAAGCAATAAGAAATTCTGAAGCAGTAATTATTGGACCGTCCAATCCAATCACTTCAATTTTACCAATATTGTCACTTGATGGAGTTCGTGATGCTTTAAAAGATACATATGTTGTAGCAGTTTCACCAATTATTGGTTCTGATGCTGTTTCAGGTCCTGCAAGTAAATTCATGAAAGCTTTAGGAGTTGATGTTTCATCAATTGGTGTGGCAAATTTATACCATGATTTCTTGGATAATATTGTTATAGATAATGAAGATTCAAATCTAAAATCACAATTAAATCAAATAGTTAATAAGGTAACAATTACAAATACTATAATGAATAGTTTGGGTGTTAAAAAAAATTTAGCACAAATTATTATAGATAGTATTCCTTAATGAAAGAGGCGATTATCAAATGATACAAATGACATTAATACAAATTGACAATTATGGGCCTTGGACTGTAACTCCAAGACCAAGAACTGAATCAGACTTACAAATGCTACAAGCAAATTTATTTGCAGATTTAAATAATCATTTTGGAAATAAGAAAGGATTAGTATTCTTTACAAGATTTGACAACTTACTTGCTATTTCTAATGGATTGGATGAAGAAGATCATTTAAGAATTCAAAGATCAATTAGAAACAGATACCCAATAACAGTTAGTATGGGTGTTGGGGCAGCTGAAACTCCTCATGAAGCTCAAAAATTAGCAACAATTGCTCTTCAAAAAGCAGGTAGTGCACAATCTGGTGAAAGAAAAGAAATTTTAGCAATTGACAGTTTAGTTTCTGAAGAGGACAGTTTTGTTCAAGCAGCCCATATTGATATTAACAGTGTAACAGAAACCTTAACTGATATTGAGTCCGCTTTTGATACAAGTTTCATGGTTAATAAGGCTCAACATTATTTAATGACAAAATTAATTAAAAAAGGAGCATTATTATTCTTCATTGGTGGAGATAATTTCATGTCTCCATGTAACGGTTTGTCTGAAAAAGACATTGAGGAAATCATGGTTGAAATCGATGAAGAAATAGGTATTAAACTCAAAGCTGGTATTGGAAGAGGAAAAAATGCTGAAGATGCTGCTTACATGGCAGATATTGGTCTTGAAGAGATTAGAGCACATAATAATGAAATGTGGACTTGGGTAATCGAAAAAGAATATTAAGGGAATATTATGATTAAAGTAGTTGCACCAATGGCAGGAATAACTGATTCTGATTTTTTAAATAAGGTTATTCCTTATGGTTTTAATGTAGCTACTTTGGGCGGATATAGTTTGGATTCAGCAACTATTGAAGCAAGTAAAAAAATCATCGAAAGAGGAAGAAAAGAATTTGATTTTTCTTTAGATGAAATTTTTACACATATTGAAAATGAAGTGAACTCAATTAAAAATGTTCATGGTGATGTTAAAGTATCTGCTAATGTGAGATCAACAACTCCTCAACCAATTATTGAAGTGGGGAATATCAAAAATTTAGATATTGTTGAAATAAACTGTCATTGTCGCCAAAATGAAATTTTAGATATTGGTTGTGGACAAGAAATGTTAAATCGTCCAGATTTATCTGATTTTATTTCACAGATAGTTGATAATGTGGAAAGTGAAGTTTCAGTTAAGATAAGGGCAAATGTTGATGGAACAGATACTTTACAATTGGCAGGTTTAATAGAAGATGCAGGTGCCGATTATTTGCATATTGATGCTATGAAAAAAGGCGTTTTTGAAGCGGACTGGGATTTATTAACTAAAATTTCCAATAATGTTGATATTAAGGTTATCGGGAATAATTCTGTAAACAGTCAGGAAAATCTTCAAAGAATGATTGAAACTGGAGTTGATGGTTTTTCAATTGCTCGTTCAGTTATTTCTGGCAATTTAGATTTTAATATAACTAATTTTTAAAAAATTTAAAACAATTGTTATTAGAAAGTATTATTAATAGTTTAATATAAACAATTATTTAATAGGTGATTTCATGGATTTTATTACTCTTAAGAATATTACTAAAAATTTTGATGGTGTTGATGTTCTTAAAGATATTAATTTGAAGATTAATGAAGGAGAGACTTTAGGTATATTGGGACGTAGTGGAAGTGGAAAATCTGTTTTAATTAACATGCTCAGAGGAACAAAGGAATACACTCCAGATTCAGGTAACATTATAATGAATCTTGCTGTTTGTCCGGATTGTTTGGCTGTAGAATCACCTTCTCATGTTGGTGAGACATGTGAATGTGGTGCTAAATATGAGGCAAAAGAAGTGGATTTCTTTAATGCTGAGAGAAAATTATTTGCAAGTATTAAAAGAAGAATTTCCATCATGTTACAACGTAATTTCGCATTATATGATGAAGAATCAGTAATTGAGAATGTAATGAGGGCAATGCCTGACAATGTTGAATATGAAGAAGGTTTATATGCTGCTTTAGAATTATTGGAAATGGTTCAAATGAACCATAGGATAACCCACATTGCTCGTGATTTAAGTGGTGGGGAAAAACAGAGAGTAGTTCTTGCAAGACAATTAGCTAAAAACCCAATGATGTTTTTAGCAGATGAACCAACAGGTACTTTAGATCCTCAAACTGCAGTAAAACTTCACAATACCTTAAAAGAAGGTGTTAAAGATGAAGGAATCACCATGTTAATTACTTCACATTGGCCGGAAGTAATGATTGAATTAGCTGATAATGTAATTTGGTTAGAAAATGGTCAAATCAAAGAGGAAGGGGATCCTCATGAAGTTGTTGATCATTTCTTAGAAACAGTTCCTGTTCCTAAAAAACCTGAAATTCCAGAATTCGGAGAAAAAGAAGTTATTTTAAAAGATGTTAAAAAACATTATTATTCCATTGAACGTGGTGTAGTTAAAGCGGTTGATGGAATTGACTTAGAAATTCACAAGGAAGAGATTTTCGGTCTTGTAGGATTAAGTGGTTCAGGTAAAACAACCACTACAAGAATGTTAATCGGATTAACTGAACCAAGTAGTGGTGAAATTAAAATTAAACTTGGTGATGAGTGGATTGACATGACCGAAGGAGGACCTCTCAATCGTGGACGTATTGTTCCATATTTAGGATTATTGCATCAAGAATATTCTTTATATCCTCACAGAACTATTTTAGGTAACTTAACTGATGCTATCAGTTTGAATTTGCCTGCTGAATTCGGTAAAATTAAGGCAATTCATGCATTAACCACTGTAGGTTTTGATGAACATGAATCTGCATTGATTCTAGAAAAATATCCTGACCAATTGAGTGTAGGGGAAAAGCATAGGGTTGCATTAGCACAAGTTTTAATCAAAGAGCCTCAACTCATCGTTTTAGATGAGCCTACAGGTACAATGGATCCTATTACTCGTGTAAATGTTACTGACTCAATTTTAAAAGCTCGTAATGAATTAGAACAAACATTTATAATCGTTTCTCACGATATGGACTTTGTATTGGATGTTTGTGATAGAGCTGCTTTAATGAGGGGAGGAAAACTTTTAGATGTTGGTACTCCTGAAGAAATTGTAGATCAGTTAACTCCTGATGAAAAAGAAGACATGCTTAAAGACAGATAGTCTTTATGCATTCAATATTTTTTTTATTTTTTTCCAATTAGGGCAGTATTTGTCCATTAATTTTTTAAAATTTTTACCATGGTTGAATTCAATCAAATGACATAATTCATGTATCATAACATATTCCAGACATATTGGATCTTTTTTTGCCAGATTTAAATTTAGTGTAATTCTACCATCCTGTTTGCAGTTTCCCCAATTTTTCATTTTCCTTACATTAATGCTTTTTGGACTTCGCCCAACAATCCGGGTGCATTTATCCAATACTTGCGGTATCTCATTTTTTAATTTCTGGCGATAGAATTCATCTAAAATGTTTTTTCTCTTTTCAATAGTGCTTCTTTTAGGAACTGGCAAATAAAGTATTGATTTTTCTTTATCGACTAAAACATGCTTTACGGTATCGTTTTTAATCAATTGTAATGTATACTTTTCTCCCCAAAGATAATGTGTTTCGCCGTTGGTGTATTTTAAGGGTGCTTTTATTTCATTATCAAGAATATATTTCTGTTTTTGCAAAATCCACTCCTTGCGGGATTTGATAAAATCAATGATATCATTGTCTGAAACAAATAATGGTGCAGACACTTTAATTTCACCGTTTGGAGGTACAACTCGAAGATACATGTTTTTAATGTTTTTGCGATATAATGTGATGGTTAAATCTTCGATTAAAATTTTTTCTTTCATGTTTAAAAATTAGTCAATAAGGTTTAATAACCTTATTGTGCCATAGGATCGAATCCGAATACTTTTTTAGCAAGTCCGAATCCGATTGGGTAAATGATTGTGTTGATTAAAAGATAAGCCACAACCCATCTTACAGGCCATAAGTAGAACAACAAATCCACAGGCATTCCCATTGGAAGGCCGAATATTACTGCCATGATAAAACTCATCATAAAACTTATGAAAAATGCAGCAGGATTCCACAATCCCATTCCATCACGGTCTGGATTAAAATGGAATACTATCTCTGCTAATCCGAATCCTATCGGATAAATTATGATATTGATTAGTAGATATGCGGTTACCCATCTGACTGGCCATAATATCAGACATAAATCCCATTCAAGACCTGGAATATTTAAAAGATATGGTACAAACATCCCGAAGATTATTGCCATAATCATACTCATCATCAAACTTATGAAAAAAGCGGCAGGGTTCCAAAGTCTCATTTCAAACCTCCTTTTTTGTATCTTTAATTAATTAATGAATTTGAAGTTTATAAATTTTTCACAAAAAGGTTATATATTGATAGTTTTAATAAATTATATTATTATATTATACTTATTTAATGAGGAATGAAAATTATTTTGGAGGCTTATCATGACTTGGGAAGATGCACCATCTCATATTTGTAGGGGAGGGGATGTAAGAGGACTTGCTTTTTGTTGTCCTCCAGTAAAACCATGCCCAGTTTTAAATGCGTTACAGGAAGTTAATTTAACACCACAGGAATTTGTGGATATTAAAGTTCAATTCGGAAAGGAAACTAGATTAGGTGAAGGCGCAGGAACCTGTTTCGGTTCTCTTGTTTGGTGTTGCAAACCATCAAAACCTTGTCCGTTAAGGGATATGACTTTAAGAAATATGGGAATGAGTCATGAGGAATATTTGGACTTAAAAAAAGAATTATCTGAAAGATTGGTTGGTGTAAAAAAACCAAATCCTGATAAAAAAGCTGAAGCATTGGCTGAAACATTCAATATAACTAAACTTGAAGCAATGAATGTTTTAACCGAATGTAATAATGATTTAAGGGCTGCTGTAAAAGTTTTACACTCAAAATCATTAGAAAATTCTGATTAAAATGGATTGGACTTCTATTTATCTTAAAACATCTGATTTAAATGTTTTTATTTTAGGCACTGGTGAAGTTGCAACAAGGCGGGCAAACAAATTTTTGGACCATGGAGCCAATGTCAAATTGGCAGGAAGCAGTATTTCTTCAGATTTGAAGAAAAAAGGTGCTGAACTCTGTTTGACTGATGATGTCGATGAACTTGTTGAATGGGCAGATTTGGTTGTTGTTGCCAGTGGGGATAAAGAGTTGTCTGATTATGTTTGCAGTATTGCTGATGGTAAACTCATAAATCGGGCTGATTTCCCCTATGAGGGAGAGATTATCGTTCCGACCAGTTTTAGCATAGGTGATATTGAAATATCTATTTTTACAAATGGCAAAAGTCCATTGATGGCACGCCAGTTAAGAAAAAAAATTCAATCAATAATTACTGATGAGGATATAATGGAAATAGAGCTTCAGGATTATGCCAGAAGTAAACTTAAAGAGGTTTTGGCCGACCAAAAGGAGCGCAGAAAATATCTTTATCAGATATTGGGGGATGAATCTGTCAATCAGTTTATTAAGGACGGGGAATTTGACGAGGCAAAAAATCATATTGATAATTTAATAAGGGGATTAAATTGATACTTAATTTAAGAGTTGACCATAAAATAGCGGATATTCAATCAATGGAAAATATTGCAGTTGAAATTGATGATCTGTTTGTTAAATTGCAGGAAAAGTATTCAATTGTGGAATATATTGAAATTTCAACTTGTAACCGTAAAGAGTATTATATCAATAATGAGTATATTCATGAGGACGATGAGCTGTTGTCTCATGAAAATCAGAATATTATTATTGATTATGGTCAGTCTGCAGTGATGCATTTGCTTAGGATGACTTCTGGTTTGGAATCCATGATTGTTGGTGAAGATCAGATTTTAGGTCAGGTTAAGGATGCTAAGCATAAGGCTTCAAAAAATCATCATTGTGGAAAATTCCTAGATATTATTTTTACAAAAGCAATTCATGTTGGCCAGGTTGTTAGAAACAAGACAAACATCAATAAGGGTTCAGTTTCTATAGGTTCTGCTGCAATTGATCTTGCTGAAAAGCATATTGGATGCTTGGATAATAAGTCTGTTTTAGTTATTGGTGCTGGAAAAATGGGAAGGTTGGTTGCAAAAGCTCTGGCGGAAAAAGATTTGAATGCTATTTTTGTAGCTAATAGGACTTATTATGTTGCGGTTGAATTGGCTGAGGATTTAGGTGGTCAAGCTATAATGTTTAAAGAATTGGAGAAGTATCTGGCTACTGCTGATTTGGTAATTAGTGCAACTAGTGCTCCTCACCCTATCATTAATAAAAAACGTCTTTTAGATATTGATATGGATTATGAAAATGTGATGATGGTTGATATTGCTAATCCTAGGGATATTTCTGATGATGTTAGTGAATTAGGGGTTAAATCTTTTAATATTGATGATTTACGTGAAATTGCTGATGAAAATACTAATCTTCGTATTAAGGAATTTGGTGAAGCAGAAAATATCATCAATGAAGAGTTCATTTTACTCAAAGAATCGATTAAAATAATGGAACTTGACGAGATGCTTGGTAATTTAAGAGCATCTATGGAAAATATAAGACAACGTGAAACTCAAAAAGCAACTGTTAAGTTGTCTGATGTAGATGGCAGTGCAAAAATATTGAATAATTTGACAAATTCTTTGGTAAATAAGATATTTCATGACATTTCAAAAAATTTAAAGACAGCTGCAAGGCATGATAAAAAAGAAATTCTTGATGCAGCTGAGTATATATTTAATTTTAAGGAATAATTTTATTCAAACATTCCTTTAACTTCAGTATTTTTAGTTTTACTTGATTTTAATGCATAATCAATATGATTCATGGTGATTATTTCATCATCATTTGATATTGCATTGTGAAGTGCAGTTTTTAAGATTTTTTCTTTTATGTCTCTGCCGGACAGTCCTTTGGTAATCTTCACTATTCTTTTTAAATCCAAGGCATGTTCTAATGGCATTGTTTTTAGATTATTTTCTAAAATTTGCAATCTTTCTTCTTCGTTAGGTAATTTAAATTCAATTTCTTCTTCAAATCTGCTTCTCACAGCCAAATCTAGGCTGCTCGGATTATTTGTTGCACCAATAGTTATTACTGATTGGTTTTCATCAATCCCATCCATTTCAGTTAAAAGGGAGTTAACAATTTCAGACACATCTCCTCTTAATGATTGAAATGATCTGTGAAGGGCAATGGCATCAATCTCATCGATGAATATTATTGATGGTGCATTTTCCGATGCCTTTTTGTATAAGTCATGAATTTTGGATGATGAATCTCCAACATGCTCTCCGATTAATGATGTTGCCTTGATTAGAAACAATTGTGTATCAAGCTCGTTTGATAAAGCTTTGACAAGCATTGTTTTACCAGTACCTGGAAGGCCATAAAACAAAATGTTTTTAGGAGCCCAAGGGCCAAAGCTTTCCGGATTTTCTAAAAATTTACTTATTACTTTCACTTTGGATTTAGCATTATCTTGGCCAACAATATCTGCCATTGTGATGTTTGATTTAACATTAGTTTCTTGATTTTTGTTAATTTCATCTGTTATAATTTTAATTCGGGTATTGTCAGAAATTATTGAATTGTTTGGTTTTGCAGTTACAATTTCAAAACCATAATCAGGGATTATTTTTTGGTCAAACAAATGTGATTTTTCACATACAACCAGACCCAACCATTGTTCACGTGCATATTCTTCAAATAGGTTAGTGTTTGTAATCTCAATATTTTCATCCATTAATGCAAAATCAAATGGATAACCAACAGGTTTGATTACAACTAATTCAGCATAATCTTTATTTTCGTTTTCAATTTTTGAGGGTTTCGTATTGGTTGTTTTTATTTCCAATTGTTTATTGTCACTTTTCAAAATAATCACCTCCATAGGTTTTATATACATTGAAACATTAGTTTTGATTATTTAAATACTTGTTGATTGAACCGGTTGGTTTAAGAGGTGATGAATTGTTGAATTTAAAATATTTTTTATTTAAATACTTGCTTCCATAAGTTAGGGATGAATTGCAAAAGGGATATTTCATTTTAAATGCTTTCAGATGGACGTTAAATAGATTCAATGCCATAAATACTTGATTGTAATGACAATATCAATAAAAACTTTTTTCTATTATTTGCAAGTTAAAAAACATTAAAATGTTATATTGTCCGAACATTTGGATGAGGGAAAATATCATAAGATTAATATCAAATAACCGACAAAATATTATAAACTTATGAATCTTCAACTTCTATAAGTTGAGTAGTTCAAATAGTATATTGGGAAGTATTATTATGGATGAAGAAACATTGAATTTGCTATCCTTTCTTAAAGTTTCTCCTTATAGGCGTAAAATATTAATTTCTCTGAAAGATGAAAATAAAACACCTACGCAAATATCAAATGATGTGGATGATAGAGTGTTTCATGTATCCAAAATTTTAAGAGAGTTCAAAGATAGAGGCCTTGCTGTATGTGTTAATGAGCATAAACGCAAGTATAGGTATTATCAATTAACTGAAAAGGGAAGAAGTTTTTTAAAATATATAGAAGAGTAAAATTTTTAATTAAATGAGTTTTTAAGGTATAGTTATGTCTGAAGATAATCATAATCATTTTTGCATTTATTGTGGTGCAAAATTAGTTCCAAATCAACACTTTTGTTCTCAATGCGGTAATGAAGTTTATCATGACCCTGAGCCACAGCCAATTCAACAGCCATCTAAATATGTTGATGATGTTGAAAAAATAGCTCAAATGTATAATATTAAACAGTCTAGAGCTATTGAATTGGTTGAAAAGCTTTTTGATCCAACTCATATGTCTTATCAGAAATTCACTCAGACAATCAAAAAGTCCAACGGTTTGTTTGACAATCAGTTGGCTGTCACTCGTAAAATGATTGAATTGGATGATGGAAACAATGAAATCATTGAAAGGGAGCTTAAAAGCAAAATCATCACTTTAAACATTTTCGTTGATAAAATGGAAGAATTAATCAATGAACTGGTGATTCAGTTAAGTTCCAATAATGAAGATGATGATATAAATAGTCTTTTTAAGGATATGGATGATTTGATAGATTCCGTTAAAGACTATTAAATCATTTCTTCATATATTTTTTTCATTCTCAGTGAATCCTCGTCCCTTAATGGAGTTTCACAGATAATATTCGCACTCCAACCGTTATCAATTAAAACGCTTAACAAATCCTCAATTTGAGGACCGTATTCGTCGCTTTCAGATAAGACATGATGTTTAACTTCACCGCCCTTACCATATTCAATGGTTGTAAAGTGGCAATGCAGAATATCAATGTCTAAATTGTCTTCAATAGTTGAAAAGATACAATTGTAATCCTCTTTTTTATTTAGGAAGCCTCTTCCACGGGCATGAACATGTGCAAAATCAATTGTAGGTTCAAAATGGTCAAATGTTGCACATAGCTCAACAACTTCTCCCACATTTCCGAGTTGTGTTCTCTTTCCTGTGGTTTCAGGAGCAAATGTAAACTCTTCAATTCCTTCCGCTTCAAGCTCTTCAAATAATCTGTTGACTGTATTTTTAGAAATTTCCATTGCCTTTTCAGGTTTCCTGTTTAAGTATGCTCCTGGGTGGAACACTAAACGATATGCTCCCATCCATTCTCCTGCACGGGCTGCTGCAATCAAATGACCGATACTTTTGTCAAGTTTTGATTCCTCTTTAGCACACAGGTTAATGTAATATGGTGCATGCATTGACACTAAAATGTCATGCTTTTCAGATTCATCTTTTAGGGTAGTTGCAGCTTTCTCCCCAATTCTAACTCCATATGGAGATTGGTATTCATAGGAGTCAAGACCTTCTTCAGAAATATATTTTGGAGCCTTATATGCTGCACCTTTATAATTAATTGGGCTGCCTGCTGGTCCAAAAAGTACTTTATGTTTCATTAAAATCATTAAAAAATAGTAAAAAAGAGGGAATTTAGAATATTCCCATAGCTTTGTTGGTTTTTGCAATTGATTTTTCGTTGTCACTTTCCATTTCAAGAAGTGCACGAATAGCATCAATGTTTTCTGGAATTACGTCAGATTCCTGATGCACTGCCTGCATGTAGAACAGTTCATTTCCCACAACATTGATGGATTCTCTCCAAACCGGAATTTCATACAAGTCATTTCTGTTTCTTCCAAGTTCTTTAGCATATTCCATCAATTCAGCAGTTGAACCTAATCCTTCTTCTGCAGAAACAACAATTACTCTTGAACGTTTTTCCAATGCTTCAACAATCTCTTCGGTTTCAACATCGTTGTTGATTTCAACCATAATGTTGTGTTGGTGCATTAATGTAGTTGGTACGAGCAATGCCATTGTGGTCACGTCAATGCCGTTCATTACGGTTTTTACGTCAGGGCCGTGGTGAGATGGTACTTTTGGAGGATTTGGAACAATAGCGTTGATTGGTCCTTTCTTGATTTCAGATGGGTCTGATCCTCTTCTAACCATTACTGCACGTACTTTTTTAATGTCTGCTATTGGATCAATAGTTGATAATGTACGGGTTAGCCCGGTAGTGTTACATGAAACTACACGGGTGTAGTCTGCTCCGTATGAGTCATCATAATTGGATATAGCGTTAAATGAAAGACCTGTTAGCTCATGGTCTTCTCCACCTTGATAAATTGCTTTAACTCCAGCTTTTTTATACATTTCAAGGTTTTGCGGTCCGATGCTTCCAGGAGTACAGTCAACTACAACATCTGCTTCCTGAATCATGTCTTCAACGGTTCCTGCAATTTCAATTCCTGCATCTTTGAATAATTGTTCTCTTTCAGGAATTCCAATGTATAAAGGATATCCTTTTTCTTCAACAGCAGTTCTTGCTTCGTAGTTTGGTCTAGTTTTACTTACACCAATTACTTTCATATCATCTTGAGCAGCTACAGCATCAGCCACTCTTTTACCGATGGTTCCATAACCATTAATTGCAACAGTTTTCATTTTAATCCCTTTTAATTTATAATAATTTAAAAAAGTTATTATATGGGTTAAAATTTATTTTTTAAGTTATTTATAATTTGATATTTGAAAATTGAAAAAAATAGTAAAAAAAGAAGGGGTGTAGAATTATTCTACTTTGAAGCCTGCTTCTTCAACAGCTTCGTTAATGTCAGCATCGCTTACGTCGCCGGATAATGTAAGTTTTGTGATGCCTGTATCTAAATCAGCTTTAGCATCTTCAATTCCGTCAACGTCTTTTAAACATAATTCTACAGCGTTTACACATGAGTTGCAGTGCATACCCACTACTTTGATTTCTTTTTCAGCCATAATAAATCACCTTATTTTTGATAGTTAATATTATGTTGTTGGTTTATTTAAACTTTTAGTCATGCCTAATTTTTTTGATTTTCGGCAGTCTTTTTTTGATATCTTGTAGTTGACAAGAGTATATGAATAAATGATTACTATAACTGATCCGATATTGTGGATTAATGCACCGGCTATTGGTCCTAAAAGCCCTAATATTGCCATTGCCATTGCAATGAAATTTACGGCTAATGCAAATGCGATACTGATATTGATTGTTTTAATGGTTTTTCTGGCCATTCCAATTAAGTGGGGGATATGCTCAATGTTGTCATTAGTCAAAGCAATGTTTGCAGCTTCAACACTGACATCGCTTCCAATGCTTCCCATTGCAATTCCAACATTGGCTTTTTTAAGGGAAGGTGCATCATTTACTCCATCTCCAATCATCGCAACCTTGTTTCCTTTAATCTGTTCCTGTTTGATGTAATTTGTTTTATCTTCAGGCAGACAGTTTGATTTCACGTTTCTGACCTTAACTTCTTTTGCTATTGCATTTGCAGTAGTTTTATTATCTCCTGTAAGTAGTGTTGTTCTAACTCTTAAGCGTTTAAGCTGTTTAATTGTTTCCTTTGAGTTTTCACGTAATGTATCTGCAAGCAATATTTTTCCAATAACTTCTCTGTCTTTTGCTACATAAATTTCAATTTCATTATTTTTTGCTGGATTATCATAATTTAACATAATGTCTTTTTGTTTTAAGAGATTTTTATTTCCAGCAAGTATTTCAGAGTCATTTATGGTTCCACTTACACCGTTTCCCATATGCATCTTAAAGTCGGTGACTTCAGCTAAATTATCTTTATTATAATATTTGACAATTGCCTTTGCTAATGGATGTTCGGATTTTGATTCAAGGGATGAAACCAGATACAACATTTCTTTTTGATTTTCAGAAATTACATCAACTACTTCTGGTGTTCCGTATGTTAATGTTCCGGTTTTATCAAATACTATTTCATCAATGTGAGCTAACTCTTCGATGGATTCACCATCTTTTACTAAAATGCCGTATCTTGTCAGGTTTCCGATTGCGGCCATGATTGCGGTAGGTGTTGCAAGTACCAATGCGCAGGGGCAGAATACTACAAGTATAGTAACTGACCTTGCAATTTCAAATGTGAATAAATAGGTTAGTACTGCTGCAGTAAATGCAATTACAACAATCAATGATGCCCATTTATCTGCTTGTCTGACAATTTTTGCATTTTCAGGTGCTGATGATTCAACTAATCTGATTAACTTTTGAAGGGAACTGTCATCACTTACTTTGGTGGTTTTCATTGTAAATGATCCGTAAAGGTTAACGGTTCCACTAAACACTTCATCTGATTCTTTTTTATCAACAGGTACTGATTCTCCGGTTAATGTTGACTGGTCGATTGAAGTTTCGCCATTTATAATTATTCCGTCTGTTGGAATACTTTCACCAGGCAGTACTTTTAAGATATCTCCGACTTGTACATTTTCGACAGATATTTGTTCCTCTTTACCCTTTTTAATTCTTGTTGCAACCTGTGGTGTCATATTTACAAGTTCTTCAATTCTTCCTTGGGTTTTTGATACAGTGTACTCTTCTAAAAATCCTCCAATCGCCATGATTGTTGCAATTTCTCCTGCAGCAAATACTTCACCAATCAGAAGGGATGCAATGATTGCCATTGATACAAGTAAATCTGCCTTTATATCAAATTCTGTAATCCATGCTTCTATGCATCCTTTAATTATTGGTACTCCACAAAGTATAACTGCAATCCAAGCAATATAATCGAGAGATAGTGCGAAACTTGCAATTAAACTTATTGAGGAGATAGTTATGCATAAAATATCTATTTTTTCGTCTCTTGTAAATTTCATATTAAACAGCCCCAATAGTATAGGTATACCCCATAGGGTATAAGGTTATTTTAAAAAAAATTAAAGTCTGGAGTAGTATTCTAAAATTGATGAAAGATCTCCGATTGCCTCATCTGAATCATTATCTTCAATAGCTTGTTTAACACAATGTTCGAGGTGACCTTCAACTATAATGTGTCCGACCTTATGTAATGCTGATTTGGATGCATTGACATGCATTAAAATCTGTTCGCTGGGAATATCTTCATCAATCATACGATCAATGGCATTTAATTGTCCGATGATTTTTTTAATTCTTCTGTGTAAATTTTCACTATCCATACATTCTTTCAAAATAACACAACCTATACCTATAGGGGTATATGAAATTTTTAGTATATAAATGTTATCATAAAAACATTTTAAAAAAATAAAAAAATAAGGAGGAAAATATCAAGACTATGCTTGATTTTCCATTTCTTCAAATTTAGCAGGGAAATATTCGTCTACTACGTATTCAAGCCCATATTTGGAGAAAGATTGCTGTTCTGCTTTCTTACCAATCTTAAGCATCTTTTTAATTTCGGTTTGCCAGAATTCATCTTTATACCTTGGGTCTTTGGAAAGCTCTTTAAGTCTCATGACGTCAACATCTTTCAATTTATCAGTTGGTAAATCATAATTGATAATGTCTGATGCTGTTACTCCAATGAACTTAGCATCAGGAGTAGCAAGCTGGTCATTAACGTGAGCTAATTTTGCACTTCCGGAAATAATTACCTGTGCAATGTGGAATCCCCAAGGGTCTCCGTCGTTACAAATGTAAACTGGTAATCCTTTTTCTTCATTCATTCTTTTAATGAATCTTCTTGTAGCACGAGCTGCCTGTCCTTTAAGTCCTACAATCAGACAGTTGAATCTTTTGTGAGCATTCTCTTGAACTAACCTGTGGAACATTCCCATGGTTTCCACAGCTAATACTTTATCTACATTGTAGTCTACGATGTCAACTTGGTCAATGGTAGGTGATATGGTATAACCTGATTTTCCCATTTTTGTAGCATTGAATTCAACATCATCAAATAAAGTAATGTCTCCGTAAACTGATGCACCGTCTTCTTCAGGCATTAAACCTAACTCTTCACGTTGTGTTCCTAAAGTTACTTCCAAATCTTCCCCAACAATGTTTGATTCCTGTTGTGTTTTAAAACTGATTCCCCAACCTTCGGAAACATAATACATTTCCCTGATGGTTGCGGTTTTATCTCTTGCAACTAAATCTTTACAGAAATTACCTACATAAACCATCTGACCTAATTTTCTGATTTGTTTAACATTACCGAGAGACCTTTTTCCGTATCTATCTCCCAATACATAATATCTTTTAGCTTCATCGTAAACAATGTTTCCTGTACCTCTTGATGGAACTCTGATACTTGGAACTTTGTTCTCTTCGATTTTTTCAATAATTTCCTGACCTAAACCGGTAAGCTTGTTAAGAGTGTATTCTTTTCTTTCTTCTCTATGTGATTGTACTTTATCTTTTGATTCACTCATTTAAACCACCTAATCTTCAAAACCGTCCTCAACATCATCTTCTTCAAAGTTGTCTAATGCAGATTGACCATCTTCAACCGCATGTCCGTATTCATCAACTTCTTCCATAATGATTGCATCAAGTTCTTCTTCTTCCTCTTCTTCTTCAACTTTTTCACCAAGTAACTCTGCAAGAGCTCTTTTAGTTACTTTTGCAAGCACTTCATGGTATTCTGGAACACCAGTTTCACCAAGTTTAGCAGCTTCTTCAATAATTACCGGTACGTATTCTTCAAATACTTTTGAACGTTTTTCTTTTTCTTTTGCTGCTCTTTTTGCTCTTAAGTGTTTTTGTAATTGACGAGCTAATTTCATGGTGGCCTGTCTTATTTCGTGAACGATTTCAGGTTCTGGTGATACACTTTGTTTACCTGTTGAAAGGTAAGGAACCTGTGTTGAGATAATGTTTACAAATAATGTTAACGGAGTGTTGTCCATATCTTTTAAACCGTAACGTTTCCAGTCGATACTTTTAAGAGCTTCTGTAATTGCACAGCTTCCTGCATCGAATGTTAATGGCACTCTGTTTGCAAACCTCATTATTTCAGATTTTCTTTTCTCATTAACAACTCTTCCTGAATCTCCACCGTAAGCAAGACCTGCTTCAATAATGAATGAAACACCTCCAGCATAGGTTACCGGTTTTCTTGTGATTGTTGTTACAAATTCTGGTTTAAGAATTTGTTTCATACCTTTTTCAATCTGTTCTGATCCGATTGGTATAAGTCCATCTGTTGGAGGGGCCATGAATTTCATTTTCTTAAAGCAGTGAACAATAGCTTCTGCTTCGGCAAATGTCATAGCTTTTGGACGTTTGTTCATATCTATTCCAGTCATTTCTGCAATTTCATCAACTCTTTTTGCAGACATTCTGGACATTGATGAAGTTAACATGCTTTTATATCTTCTACTGTCAGTGTTTTTAGCCATTGTCATTAAGTCATCAGCACTTACACCTTTTGGGTGTGGCAATACTTCTTTAGGTTGCACTGGAACAACATCTGCAGCTCTTTTGAAGATATATTTGTGTCCTGACGGGTCTCTGAAAGTGATTTTTGCATGAGGGTTTCCAATCATAGTTCTTCTGATGTACTCGAATGCACCTTGTTCTGCAAGTGAGTAGGATACGTCTTTAAATTGTAATTCAATACATACTCCGGTACTTTCAGCAGGATAATCTTCTCTTTCCATTAAAATTCCGCGGTTGTTTTCAACATCCATCTGGAATTTCATTTTTACTCCTTTGATTTGGTCCCCATCTTTGTAACAGGAAATTACACGGGCAGGTTTTCCTGTAGTCATTTGAGATAACAGTACACATCCACTACAACCTAAACCTTGTTGTCCTCTTGATTGGATGTTTCTGAATTTGGATCCTGCAAACATCATACAATATACTTGCATAACATAGTCTTCAGGAATTCCTGGACCGTTATCCTTGTGTCTTAGGATGTAATGTTCCTTGTCGACACGTTTTAATTCGATGTCAATGTCAGGTAATATTCCGGACTCTTCTGCTGCATCAAAACTGTTTGTAATCAGTTCGTGGAAAACGATAGTTAATGAACGGATTTTACCTGTGAATCCTAACATCTGTTTGTTCTTTCTAAAGAATTGTGATGGGGTTAATCTTTGAAAGTCTTCTTCCCAATCCAATCCTAATTGTTGTTGTTCGGCCAAAATTTTTCCTCCTTATTTTTAATATGTTTAATTTTATTATAATGACTATATTTAAATAAAGTGAGAGAGCATTTGAAAAGTAATATTCATACCCTACCCTATCTGGCTTGTTTAAATATGTGGTAAAATAATAATTTAAAAACATGTAGAAAATATAGTATTTGCACTATGTTATCTATATATGTTTGTTACAGTATATAAAAGTTTTCAAGTATTAATATAATTTTTACAGTAAAGTGTCATTAAAATTGATTTAATTGTGTAATATTTCTTTGATAATAAAAATTTGACTTAATATTTTGTTATATTATCATTAAAGAAAAAGTTGTATGAGTTTGAAAAATTGTTTTCACCTTGAAAAATTGCTTTGATTTAAAAGTAAACCTTTATATAAAACCCGATATAAATTTAATTAGTATGATATTTGTAAGTTCATTAAAAGGAATAGTACATAAGTTGCATTTGGATGATTTGGCCAGATCAATGAATGAATGCAGAAAAGATACACGAGGAGGTTTTTTGATTCCAGTTACTGTTAAACTGACTGACCCAGAATATGAACGATACAGGCATCTTGAGATTAATTGGGAAATTTCACCTATAACAAAAGATGATCTTCCGGATGAATTTTCTCCACAGGCTGTCAAAACAGTTGATATGTTCAGAAGAAAAACAATTGATTTGCCATATGAATGCAGATATTGTTTGATTATGAAACAGGAAATATTATATCATGCAATTTTTCAGATGATTTTGAAGATAAAGTTGAATCTGAGGTATATCCGGAGTTTTTAAAAACAATGCATATTGCATCTCTTCATAATCATCCGAAACAATTCTGTTCACCTCCATCTAGCAAAAATTTTCAGATGTTAGGTTTAGAATTTGAAGAATTTGAATTGATTTCTTCTCAAGAGGAATTATGGATTTTGAAGTCAAATGAAATGATTTTTGATGATGAAACAATTGCAGAAATTCGAAAAAATGTTGACGGTTATTTTAATTTAGTTTATGAAGATTCCTGTAATAATTTTGAAAAGATTATTTGTTTTTAGATAATCTTAACAAGGTTTATGGTGATTTTCTACTAGATTATTTAAATAATGATTTTATAAATATTAAATTAGTTAGGAGATATATAAATGAGTAATAATAATGAATTTGAACCTGTGCTTGTAGTAAGGGATGCTGGTTATAATAAAACTAAATTACTTTCTCAAGAATACAGAAAAAAAGTGCAAGATAAAATTAAAAATCCTAATATTCCAACAGGAAAATATAAACTTAAAGAACTTTTTGCCAAAAGAGGAATTATTGTTAATCCTGAAGCAATGTCCTTTCTATATGAATGTTAGAGTATGTTCAGAAATAATTAGTATTTTAGGAGTATTAAACTCCTAAAAGTCTTTTTCATCAAAGTCTATGCCGTCCTTGAATTCGATTTTATCGTCTTCAATTCCAACAAGGTCTTTGAATTCCTTCATTTTCAATGTTTCTTTTTTATGTTCTAAAAATCCGTAGACTGATTTGTGTCTGGATCCATTTAAAATCATTTCAATGGCTTCTTTTGCAACCATGATATTGTCCATTTCACCGATGAGTGAAACGGTTTTTCCATAAATTGCCATGTCGACTTCAGCCATTTCCATAATTATTTCACGTGTTTTTCCGTCTTTTCCAATAATTCTACCTTTATGTCTTGCAAGGGCCTTTTTGGATTTTCCAATGTATAATGGCAAGCTGATAACTTCCAGATAAATTTCATCACTTACAAGTTTAAGTGCAACTTCCGGGTTGAATCCACGTGCAACTGCCTTTACGATATGGTTTGCATTCCAAACCCCTAATGGATCCTCCATATCATCTCTTGGTGTAATGTAAACTGTACCTTCATCGCTGTCAATATCAAGGATGGTTCCAGTTGCATTTTCAATGGATTTTTTCACTTTACCATTGCTTCCGATTAAAGCCCCAACTCTGTTTTGAGGTATTTTTAAATAATCTGTTTCGGGCATAAATATCACCTTTAATTAGAATTAATAATAGTTATTTAATCTGAAATTATTTAAAATTTGGGATTAACATATTCCCAAACTTCTTCAAAACTAGTTTTAACGCCGAGTTTGGTGTATTCACGAACAAGTGTGTTAATGTCTCTTTCAAGCAGTTCCTTTGAAATAGGATTGTCTAAAACAACTGACTGTGAAACGTCAATAATAACAGGTTTTTCATTTAAATTAAGGATATTATAATTGGATAAATCACCATGAACCAGTTTTGCTTCATTAACGAATTTTTTCAATTCAACCAATAATAAGTTCCAGAATTCATCCGGATTTTCAGGGGGCTGGTTTTTAACAGGCTGTGAGGGGTTTCCATCTTCATCGCCGATAAATTCTATAAGTAAAACATTGTTTGCACTTGTTATAGGTTTTGGAACAGTCACTCCAGCATCATAAAGACGGGTCAAGTTCTTAAACTCCTTTGTAACCCATGAATATATGATTTTCCTTTTGTTTTTGGTTTTGACGTTGAATCTCGGATCGCCTTTCAGGTAGTAATCCATCTTTTTAAAATCAGATGTTGCAATCCTGTAAATTTTAACTGCAACGAACTTTTCATCATCTGTAATGCCTGTAAGCACGTTTGCTTCTTTACCGGTACTTATTGCACCGTTTAAAATATCAATGTATCCTTGGTTAGCTAATTTGTATAAAGTCTCTAAAGTAATCTTGTCAAAAATTTCATTTCCGGTTTTTCTCTCGGAATTGTCTTTTCTTCTTTTTTCAGAATGAATTTTTGCATGCTTTTTGTCTGCTTTGGCTACTTTAGGATCCATATAATCAAAAAAATAAGTGGGTGAGACTACATTTTTAAGTAGCCTTTTCTTTCAAGCCAGTTGGACTCAGTTTTTGTGTATCTCCAAATTACATCTGCTTTTTCATCAGATTGGAAATCCCATGGTTTTACAAGGATTACATCTCCTTCACGAATCCAAATACGTTTTTTCATTTTTCCAGGGATTCTGGTCATTCTAATATTTCCATCTGCACAACGGACTTTTAATTTACCGTGTCCCATGATTTGTTCGACTACTCCAGGTATTTCTCCTTTTTTAGGAGTTCTTACTCTTCTGTACTCTTGTTGTTGATTGTTATTAGGTCTTGACAAATACTCTCCTCCAAAATAATAGAATATATCTATAAGATTAAATTATTTATATTTATATTAATATATTATATATTAATTTATTGGATTTTATATAAGTGAGTTTTATGGGAACTGAATTTTTAAAAATTAAGGAATGCGATGAAGCTATTGATATTATTCAAGAATTATTTGATGAGAACTTAAAAGCCGAAAGCGAAGAGATTTTAGTCACTGAAGCTTATGGCAGAGTTTTATTTGAAGATGTTTACTCAAGAATGGATTTCCCACCATTCGACAAGGCATTAAAGGATGGGTTCGCTATTCTTTCATCAGATAGTTTTGGAGCATCAGAGGAATCTCCAAATACTTTGGAAGTCATTGATTTTCTCGAAGCCGGTGCAACTACTGATAAGATTGTTGAAGTCGGCAAGTGCATTGAAATAAGTACTGGTGCTGCAATGCCTGAAGGTGCAGATGCAGTTGTAATGGTTGAATATGCTGAAAAATTGGATGGAAAAGTTAATTTGTTAACCACTGCCACTCCAACTCAGGATGTTGCTAAAAAGGGTTCAGACATTGAAGAAGGCAACTTAATCCTTAAAAAAGGAGATTTCCTAAACCCTGGTAAAATTGGAGTTTTGCTGTCACAGGGCTTTGAAACCATTGAAGTGTATAAAAAACCAAGTGTTGGTATAGTCTCGTCCGGAAATGAAATCACACTTCAGGGTGAGGAATTGGAATATGGAAAAATCTATGATGTAAACGGCGGAATGATTAAAAACGATGCCGTTTCCTGTGGTGCAGATGCAAAATTCTTGGGCGTAATGAGGGACAACTATGATGAAGTAAAAGAGAAAATCATAAAATCTCTTGAGGAAGTAGATATACTATTCTGCTCAGGAGGAACATCCGCAGGTCTTGGAGATGTGTTAAAGCACGTTCTTGATGAATTGGGTGAAGTTCACATTCATGGAATCTCAGTTCAGCCGGGGAAACCAACAATAGTTGGAGTAATCGATGGAAAAATTGTAATAGGATTACCTGGCAATCCCGTATCTGCATTAATGATATTCAATGCATTTGTGGCCGAACCGTTAACAAGACTTGCAGGAATAGACAAGAACTTTGAGCTTAAAACAGTCAAAGGCAGAATAACTAAAAGAATCCACTCACAAGTTGGAAGAATGCAATATCAGCTTGTAAAAGTCGAAGATGAAAATATTCAACCTATATTCAAGGATTCTGGAGCAATATTCTCCCTTTCCACTGCTGATGGTTATGTGAAAATCCCAAAACTAGTTGAACTTGTAGATGAAGGCGAAGAAGTAGAAGTATATTTATTCAATTAAAATTATAATTTAAGTAGGTGTTATTATGGATTATGAAGTAAAAGTAATTCCAGAACAAAAATTAGCGGTTATTAATTGTAAAACTCCAAAATCAGATATTGGCGTATTTTTTTCCATATTGATGGATTGGGTTGATACAGAAGATATTAAAACTGATGGTGAACCATTTATTGTTTATTTCTCACCAAGACATGAAGTAAACGAAGGTGATGTTGTTTATGATGTAAGCATTCCTGTAAAAGATGATCCTGATGAAACAGAAAGGATTCGTGTTGTGGACATGATTGAAAACAAGGTTTTGGCAGGAACTCATTACGGGTCTACAGATAATATAATGGACACTTATGCTGAATTGGTTGAAATCGCGCAGGCTAATCATTATGATATTATCGGATCTCCAAAAGAAGTGCTTATAAGAGGTTTCCATAACTGTGATGATGAAAATGATTTCATCACTGAAATCCAATTGCCTATCATTGAAATGTAGGTGATATCATGGCTAAAAAAGATGAATTTGATTTGGATGAGGAAGTAAAAAGAATCGCTCGAAAAACCAATATTCAAATACAAAAAACAGAATACTCCTATTCTAATCAATTAAAAAGATTAGATAAGGAAATGGATAAGGTTTTAAATGATAAAATTAAATTGTTCGATGAAAATAAGGAAGCTCTTGAAGATTATAAGGACATCGAGTTTGCACACGACACAATTGACAGATATAGAGAAAAATTGAAAAAAATCTAATTTTTCTCAAAAATTCTTTTTTTTCTATTGGCCTACGACTCTTAAATTGTGTACTAATAATTTAGGAATGATGTAGGAACCGTATTGTTTTATTTCAGACTTTAATCCTTCTACACTTTTCATGATTTCAAAGATGTTTCCGGAAATCATTGCTTTGTTAATAGGGTCTGTCAGCTCACCATTTTCAATTTTAAAAGCATTGCTTGCCTCAACTGAAAAGTCTCCGGAAATCGGATTGGCAGTATGTGCTCCTAAAACGCTTGTGGTCAAAACGCCGCTGTCAACTTCAGATAAATCTTTCATTTCGCTGAATTCAAACTGAAGATTTGTCGGTGAAATTGTAGGTGTTGAAAGGTAAGACCCTCTAAGTCCGTTGGAGGTTGTTTTAACGCCTTCGGAGTTTGCAGTGTAGATGTCATAGATGAATGAATTCAAAACACCATTTTTAATCAAATCGGTTTTTTGTGAAACGCTTCCTTCATCATCACATTTTGATGTAAAGAGTCCTTTTTCAAGCAATGGATTGTCAATAATGGATAGTGTTGGATTTGCTATTTCTGTTCCGATTTTATCTTTTAAGATGGATCTTCCTCTGCTCACGTTTTCTCCATTAAAAGCACTTATGAATGTTTGAAGAAGTCCAGTTGCAGCATAATAATCAAGAACTACATCATAATCTCCAGTTTCAACAGGTTTTGTGTTAAGTGAGCTTTTTGCCAAGTCACACACTTCATTAGCTAACTTTTCACCGTCAAGTTCAAACAATCTTGAAGATTGTGAATTGTATGCAGTTGCGATTTCACCGTCTTTTTGGATGGTTACAGACAGTCCCAGACCAAATCCTGTGCCTTCGTTTTCAATTGAAACATCATTTGAGTTTACAATCAATGATCTTCCTTCGCTTGCACTAAAACCTGAGCCTGTTACTTCACATCCACTGTCACTTGCAGCAGAAATTGTGTTTTTCAAAAATTCAACTGCTTCATCAAGGCTCAAATCATTGAATTTCTTATCATAAACATTTTTAACTTCTGTTACTTTTTCAACTTCTGCAAAAGCATAGTTTTCATCCACTTTTGTTAATTTGGTGTTGTCAATAGCTTTAAGACCGGTTTTTGCAATTTCATCCATATTTGAAGTGAATGCAAAACCCTGTTTGTTGTCTTTAATAACTCTGACTCCAACTCCTAATTCTATCTCTTCTTTTGCAAAGTTCAATTCCTCTTTCAGGGAATCCAATTCAATTGTTTTGTTTTCATCGATATAAATCTCGTAAGCGTCACATTTGTTTTCAACTGCTTTTTTAATGTCTTCTGCAATTTCATAAATCATATTATCACTACAAAGCAAATTTTTCAATAGCCTCTGCTACGCCGTCTCCAAAGTATTTTTCACAGGTATATGTGCTTATTTCTTTTAATTTGTCTTCTGCATTTCCAACAGCGATTTTATAACCTACTTCCTTTAGAAAATCTTCATCGTTTTGACTGTCTCCGATTGCCATGACATTTTCCATGTTTATGCCGTTTCTTTCACACAGGTATCTAAGTGAGGTTCCTTTATTGACTCTTTTATCTGTAATGTGGAGTGCAAAACCACTGTCATAGATTTCAAGTTCATCCAAATATTTGAAATCTTCAAGTGCCTCTGCAATTTCTTCTTTGCTTATTGTTTTATAGAATACTGTTTCAGTTAATCGGTACATGTTGTCGTGGGATGCATGTCTGTTGAATTTTTCACCTAATTTCTCTTTCAGGTGTTTTTCAGCAGATGCTACAAAGTCCTTATCCACCATTATTTCAACGGCATTGTTGTTTTCACCTTCCTTGAAAACGACTCCTCCATTTTCACAAACAAGTCCTCCGCTACAACCTATAAGTACTTCGGTTGCATAGGCGTAGTTGACAACATTTCCTGTAACTATGATTGTCGGAATTCCTGCATTTTCTGCTTTTCTTAATGCTTTGATTGCTGATATGCAGATTTGTCTTTTTTCGTCAGTTATTGTTCCGTCGATATCTACTGCTATTGCTTCTATTGCCATTTTATCCCCTTGAATATCTGTGCGCAATGTTACAGGTTCCTTCCTTACTTACCATACATGCTCCGATTGGATGTAAAGGATTACATGCTTTTCTAAATAACTTGCAGTCTTCAGGTCTTGCAAGACCTCTTAAGATAGGTCCGCAGATGCAGCCTTTTGGGGCTTCGTTAACGTCTTTTACTTCAATGTCATATTTTTCACGTGCATTGAAGTCACTGAATTCTTTTTTAACTTCTAAAATTGAATTTGGTATTTTTGGAAATCCTCTCCATTCTCTTGATTCCACATCAAAGACCTGTTCCATCATGTCTACTGCTACGGTGTTTCCTTCTTCGCGCACTGCTCTTTTGTATTCATTTTCGATTTTCGGTGTTTCATTGTGAATTTGTCTTAAAATCATATAGACTGACATTAATATGTCTAATGGGTTGAATCCTGCTACTGCTTGTGGAATTCCGTAGTCTGTTGAGAAGTACTCGAATGGTTTTGTTCCGATTATGGTACATACATGTCCAGGTTGGATTAATGCATTTAAGCTGGTTTCACCGGAGTTGATTAAAAAGTCGATTGCCGGTGGGATTAATCTGTGACATGAAAGCACTGAAAAGTTTTCAGGAGGTGTTGCAAGCAGTTCTGCAGCGGTTGTTGGAGCGGTTGTTTCAAATCCTGCTGAGATAAATGCAACATCATTGTCCACTTTTTCAGCAATTTCAATAGCTCTATTGATTCCGTATACTACTCTCACATCTCCTCCTTCTGCTTTTGCATCTGCTAGGGATTTTTCAGAACCCGGAACCCTTAACATGTCTCCAAATGTGGTTATTGTAACTCCCTTATCAATCAATTCCAATGCTTCATCAATTTCACGTGATGGAACTACACATACAGGGCATCCTGGTCCTGCAATGATTTCCACTTCCTCTGGAAGGAGACTTCTAATTCCATTCTCCATAATTGTGTGTTCATGTGAACCGCACACGTGCATTATTTTAACTGGTGTGGCTAGTTCGTTAATTTTATCTAATAACTTTTTTGACATATCTTTCATATTCATTTTAACACCGAAGATTTAATATTATATTGTAAATATATTATAATTGTATTAATTAAATTTTATTGTAATTTTTAAGGGATAGATATGTTTAACAATAATAAAATTTTAGTAGTTATTCCTGCAAGAGGGGGTTCAAAAGGAATTCCTCGCAAAAACATTCGTTTATTAAATAATAAACCATTAATTTCTTATTCTATTGATATTGCTAAATCATCTGAATATGTTGATGATGTTGTGGTAACTACTGATGATTCTGAAATTGCATTATTGTCAGAAAAATTCGGGGCAAGTGTCATAAGACGTTCTGAAGAACTGGCAGGAGATGAAGTTCCGCTAGACCCTGTGGTATATGATGCAATGATTCAAAAGGAAAAATTAGCATTTGATGAGTATGATATTGTAATCACGCTTCAACCGACTTCCCCATTGCTTAAGGCATCCACTTTGGATAGGGCAATTGAAAAATTTGAAGATTTTGCAGTTGACAGCGTATTGTCCGTTGTTGATGACAGACATTTGAGTTGGGGATTTGATGAGACCAATCAGAGATACTTCCCGAATTATATTGAGAGAAAAAACAGACAATACCTGCCTAAGGACTTTAGAGAAACCGGTGCAATTCTTGCAACACGCAGAAACTTTGTCCATGAGGATTCACGTTTGGGGACAAATCTTGATTTGATAGAAGTTTCACGTCAGGAAAGTGTCGACATTGACAATTATGAGGATTGGTGGATTGCTGAGAATTACTTGCAAAAGAAAAAAATCGCAATTGTTGTAAATGCTTATAATGAAATAGGAACAGGTCATGTTTACAGATGTTTGTCTATTGCTTCAAAATTGGTCTTTCACGATGTGCTGTTCTTACTTGATGAGCAGTATGAACTTGGAATTAATATAGTTGACAATTACAATTATCCGTTTAAATTGTATGATGGGGAAGATGATTTGTTGAATATTTTAAAGAAATATTCTCCACAGATGGTTATCAACGATATTTTAAACACTTCTAGAGAATACGTTACCTGCTTAAAAAATGACGGTTATTTTGTCGTTAATTTCGAGGATTTGGGAACAGGTACTGAAGTGGCGGATGTTGTTTTTGATGCATTATACGAGCATGAAATCGGTGAAAAAAACGTTTTCACAGGCCATAAATATTACATATTAAAAGATGAATTCTATTTCCAACCTCAAAAAATAATTTCTCAGCAGGTATCAAATATTTTGATTACCTTTGGAGGTTCTGATCCGAATAATTTTACTGAAAAGGTCATAGATTCAATTTTATCAACCAGTTATGATGGTAGAATTAATGTTATTTTAGGACTGGGATATCAGGGATTGGACGAATTGATAGATAAATACGAATCCAATCAGTCAATCCAGATTTATCAGAATGTCTCCGACATAAGTGAGTTCATGTTTAAGGCAGATATCATTTTCACTTCTGCAGGAAGAACAATGTATGAGGTCTGCTCACTTGGTGTTCCGACAATCTGTTTGTGTCAAAACGAAAGGGAACTCACTCACGTGTTTGCAAATGACACAAATGGTTTTATAAACATGGGATTGGGAGCAGATGTTGGAAGGCAGGATATAATTGATCAATTTGTTGATTTGGTTAACAACTACGAATTAAGAATTGAAATGAATCAAAAGATGTTATCCGTTGATTTGAAAGATGGTTTTGAAAATATCTGGTCAATAATTCGTGAAGAATATAGAAAATTTGAGTTAAAGGGGCAATATGATGAAAATATTCAATAAATATCCATATCTTATTGCAGAAATTGGAGTTAACTTTTATGACATTGCTAAAAAAGAGGGAATGTCTGACATGGCCGCTGCCAAGTTCATGATTGATGAGGCAAAGGAATGTGGTGTGGATGCAGTCAAGTTTCAGTCATACAAGGCAGAAACTATTGCTTCTAGAAATTCTCCTGCCTATTGGGACCTGTCAGAAGAGCCAACCACATCTCAATATGAATTGTTTAAAAAATTTGACAAGTTTGGTGTTGGCGAGTATCGTGAACTTGCAGAGTATTGCCAACAGATTGGAATCAAATTCTTATCTACTCCATTTGATTTTGAGTCTGTAGACTATTTGGATGAATTTATGGATATCTATAAGATTTCATCATCTGATTTGACAAATATTCCATTCATTAAATATATTGCAAGTAAAAACAAGCCAATATTGCTTTCAACAGGTGCATCCACAATTAATGAGATTAAAGCAGCTGTAAATGCCATTGAGGAAGTTTCTACAGTTGACATTGCTATCATGCATTGTGTTTTGTCATATCCTACTGCATATGAGGATGCCAATCTGTTAATGATTAAGGATTTGGTTGAAAATTTCCCGGATTATGAAATCGGATATTCCGACCACACTAAACCTGATGAAAACATGGCGGTTTTGACTACTGCTTACAATTATGGTGCAACTATTTTGGAAAAGCATTTTACATTGGATAAGACTTTGCAGGGTAATGATCATTACCATGCAATGGACCCTGATGATGTAATCAAGTTTAAATGGAATGTTCACTTTTTATCAAAAATAAATGGGATGAAAAACAAGCAGCCGTTAATTTGCGAGTCTTCTTCTAGGCGTCAGGCAAGAAGGTCAATCGTTGCAGCAAGAAACATCAATAAAGGGGATGTAATAACTGAGGAAGATTTAACATTTAAACGTCCTGGAACTGGAATATATCCTTCTGAAATTGATAATATTGTCGGAAAAACTGCTAAAACTGATATTTTGGAAGATACTTTGCTTGATTTTGACATGTTAGAATGATTGGTGTTTTAATGAGTGTTAGTGTTCGTGAAATCTGTGAAGCATTTTTTAACCTTGAAGAAAAGTATAATTTAAATTATCAGCAGATTCAGGGCTGTTATGCTTGGCAATTGATTAGAATGCATCTTTACTATGACATTACACGAAAAACACAGATATTCAATGCTCCTCAGCAAAAATCATTATCTCTTGCAGATAAGGTTAAGACATTTTTGCCTTTTTTTAAAAATTCCGTATTGAAGAATCCTTTCACTGGTAAATATACTAGGGATATTTTAATTTTTGACCATCCTCGTAAAGTAATTTTTAACGGGGAATATTGTGATATTTACAGTAACTTTTTAGTTGATTTTTTAAAGGAGGATTATTCATTTGAAGTTCTTGAATCCCCTTATTTGAATCATCACTATACTCAAAAACAGGATTATGTTCGCTACACCGATGCAATTCAATTAGGTTCATATGTTCATAAGAAATTTAATAAGGTGAAATTTAGCCAAAAAGAATTGGATCTTATCTTAAAAGTTCAAGACGAGCTTGAAAAAATTTTCAACATCAAACTTAACATTCGCTGGATGCTGACTACACACATTCTGAATTTCCAATATGATTTCAAAAAGTATGTGGAGCTATTCAAAAAAAGAAAACCTAAAATGATTTTTGTCGTTGTGGCTTATGAAAATCATGCTATTGTGGCTGCAGCCAAATCATTAGGCATTGAAGTTATAGAACTTCAGCATGGAACAATAACGGATTATCATTTAGGGTATTCTTATCCTAAAAAAACAAGGTTGAATGGTGAAATTCCTTATTTTCCGGATAAGATATTGTCTTTTGGTGACTATTGGATGAATGAGGACACTTCTCCAATTGTCAGAGAAAATATTATTCCAATTGGTTTTTCATATTTTCAAAAGCAGTCTAAGGATTTTATTGGCCTTGAATCATTTGATAAGCAGGTATTATTTATATCTCAGGGAGTCATTGGAAAGTATCTTTCAGGATTGGCATTTGAATTTGCTAAAAACCAAAAGGATTTGAGAATAATTTATAAGCTCCATCCCGGAGAGTATGAAACATGGAGACAAAATTATCCTGAATTGGTTGAGGCTTCAAAATTTGATAATTTCACAGTAATCGATAACAGTGAAATTCCTTTGTATAAGCTCTTGGCTGAATCTGGTTATCAGGTGGGTGCATTTTCAACAGCAATTTATGAAGGTTTGATGTTTAATTGCAAGACATTCATTTTAGATGTTCCTGGTGTAGAGTATCTTGACGATTTGATTGAAAATGAGTATGTTTTCAAAATTGAGAATGTGGATGATTTAAATAACAATTTGCTTGGTTTTAAACCGACATATTATGATAAAAATTTCTTTTTTAAAAATCTTGATAAGAAATTGTTAAAGAGTGTGATTGATAATGGATGAATATGTGAAGTTCATTAAAAGAATTGGGGTAGTTGGAATTGCAAATATCCTGATATCCATTAGTGGATTGATATTCATTCCAATCATTACTAAAAGTTTTTCCACTGCGGATTTTGGTGTTTGGTCTCAGGTAAATACTTTTGTTTCTTTGGTTCCGAATATTGTTAATTTAGGTCTTCCGTATACTATGGTTAGATTTTTAGCTGCAGAAAAGGACAAAACGATTATCAGACAGTCTTTCTATTCCATGATGCTGTTGGTTTTGGCATCTACTATTGTCATGATTGTGGTGCTTTTGGTATTTTCAAACCAAATAGCAGTTGCTTTGTTTGATGGAAGTATGCAGATAATGTATATTGTTATTGTAATGGCATTTTTTGCATGCCTGGATTTGATGCTTTTGAGCTATTTCAGAACATTTCAGCAAATCACTGTATATTCCACATTTTTGGTATTGCAAACATACATTGGTGTTGTATTCAGTATTATATTGACTTGGATGCATCAGCCTATTGATGTCGTTGTTTTAGGACGTCTGTCAGGATTCTTTTTGGTATTTGTTGCAATGGCTATTCTAATTGTCAGGGAATTGGGTTTTACTACAAAACTTAAGGGCTTAAAAGATGAATTGAAATTCGCTATTCCAACAGTTCCGAATAACGTGTCTTCGTGGATTGTAGATTCAAGTGACAGGATTGTTATCGGAGTATTTCTTGGATCTGTTGCGGTAGGATGCTATTCTCCAGGGTATTCGTTGGGAAATCTTATTTTAATGTTTTTGACTCCATTTGCAGTATTGCTTCCTGCAGTTTTACCGGAATATTACGAAAAAGGTGATATGGATAAGGTGGATACGTTTTTAACTTATTCTCTGAAATATTATTTGCTGATTACAATTCCTGCATGTGTCGGTTTGAGTCTGCTTTCAAAACCTTTGCTTTATATTTTGACCACAACTGTTATTGCAGATAGTGGTTATATGATTACTCCATTGGTTGCTTTGGGAGCGATGTTTATGGGAATCTATGGTATTGTAAATAATATCATTATTTTGGAGAAAAAAACAACTATTTTGGCTCATATTTGGATTGCTGTTGCTGTTTTAAACATTGTTTTAAATGTTATCGCTGTGCCTTATATTGGCATTTATGGAGCGGGACTTGCAACACTGTTTTGTTATTTCTTTGCTTTTGCAGTCACTTTGTTTTATTCAAAAAAATATGCTCGCCTGCCGTTTGACTATAAGTCTATCGCTAAAATAATAATTGCATCAGTTATTATGGGTGTCTTTGTGGTGATTGCAAATCCTGTTGGCATCGTCAGTATAGTGATTGTAGTTGCACTTTCAGTTGTTATTTACTTTGCAGTATTGATTTTATTAAAAGGTATTGACAAAAAAGAGATTAATTTAATTAAAAGTATGGTTTAATGGAATTTTCCTTCTTTTTTCAGTTTTTCGTAGTGTTCAATGTCACGGTATTTAAAGACTTTTGCAGGGTGTCCTCCGGCTATGCCATATTTTTCTATATCTTTTACGATCACACTGCCTGCCTGAATGATTGCTCCTTCGCCAATTTTAACTCCGGGCAGAATTGTAACGCGATTTCCCAACCATACGTTATCCTCGATTGTAACATCTTTTGAGATTATGGTATTGTCATAGGGTATAGCATTTCCTTTGTCGTAGTTGTGGATGCTTGTTATTATCATGCATTCGATGCCTGAATGGAAATTGTCCCCGATAATTACATTGCCGTTTCCTTGAATTTTCATTCCATTAAAATTAACATTGTTCCCTAAGATGGTTTTTGGTGTAGTGTAACTTTCACCATTTACCTTGAAGTTATCACCATAGCTTTTTGCAACCTTCTTGCATCTATGTAGATAAAACTTTTTCTTAATCTCGTTTAAAATCATGTTATCAAAAAAAAAGAAATTAAATTTCTGCAGAACAGTCTGCAGAATATTTACTAAGCAAAACAGCACATTTGTCAATGGTTTCTTGATCTAATTTGATAGTGCTGGTTTTAATTTTATTTAGAAGCTCTTCAATAAATAAATCCTCATCAGTCAATGGCATATTTATTACAACAACTTCATTATTGATAAAACCAACTAATGGTTCAACAAAGCAATTTCTGATATTATTATCATTTAAGAAGTTAATTAAATCTTCACCTAAAGACAATGCTTTTTGTTTAATTTTATCATCCTGTGAAAATTTAGCCTGTTTGGTTGTGTATCTAAATCTTCTTTTATTTCCGTCAAACGGAATCTCTTCAATCTTATCCTCATCAAGTTCAGCAGAACCAATCATATTCAAATTCTCATTTTCCGCTTCCAATCTGAGTTTCGGATTGTATTTTTGTGATAAGAGAGCGTAAATTCCAGTTGGACCTACCACTACATGGTTTATTCCGGAAGAGGATGTAGGAGTGTTAACATTATAAAAAACATAATATTCATCAGAAAGAGTTAATAAGTGTTCTCTGATAATTCTTGTTCTTTCTTCAGTTTGTTTAACATCTCTTGACTTATAAAGTCCATAACAAAGCATTATTACTCCAATGAATATTGTAACAATACCCACACCGCTATTTATAAGTAATATTTCAATAATACTAATAAAGAAAATACCTATTCCCACAATCAAAATGATGTTGTTTGTATCTAAGCTACTTGCATCAAAACCAGGGTCGGGATTTTTAATGGAATTTTTTTCAGGTATTATTTCACCATTATCTGGTTCTGATAAACTGATTTTATCAAATATGCTTTTAGATGATTTATCTTTTTCTTCATTTGGATAATATGCGCTGACGCTTTTGAAAAATTCATTTTTAAGGAAATTCTTTAAAACATTATAATCATTTGTTTTCGGCACCGCAAATTCTTTTCCAAATTTGGATAATACTGCATCAGGTATTGTGGTTCGTGCAGTTTTAAGGTTGGTTTCTTCAACTTCTTGTTCTCTTTTTTCATCATCTGCAATTTTTAACATATTTTCTTCAGAGAAAAAGTCTCCAAGCTTATTAGTAAATGATTTTAAAGAGCGGTCGGGTTCTTCATTTGTCAGTTCTTCAGATGTTGGTTTTTCAACTTTAGATTCTTGTCTAATGGTTTCAAGTTCTTTTTGTCTTTCTTCAAGATATTTGTCCAATTCTTTATTCATTTCATCGTCTAAATATCTTAAAGATCCTCCACAACTGTCACATTCATAATCAAGTATGCTGTCGCTACTTTTAATCTTATATTTTAATCCACAATCTTGGCATTGAACAATATATGAATTATCATATCTGAATGAGTCAATAAATGAGGATTTATTTTCTGTTTCACTATCAGAATAATCTTCTAAGTATTCTAAGTCTCCAGCACATGAAGAACACTCAAATGTTGTGATATCGTCATCATCATCGAGTTGGTATTTTGCACCACAGTTCTTACAGCATACAACTTTCATAATATCCTCTTAAAATTGCTTTTATGATATTACTTTTTAATTTTTATTATTATATATGTTTCTAATATTTGATTATGCATTTTTCATAAATGGATTCAATTTGCTTTTCAACAGTATTCCAGTTATATTTATTTTCTATCAGTTCTCTTCCAGTGTTTCCAAATTTTTTACATAAATCCTCATCATTTAATAATTTATTTATGGAATTTGATAGTTCTTTTTCGTTAAATTCACAAACAAGTCCTGTATTGTCCTTTACCCATGTGTGGATGTGGTTATTTTTTGTTAGTATCAACGGCTTTCTGCAGGCCATTGCTTCAAGTCCGCTTGTGGTAAAAGATTCATATCTTGATGGCATAATGAATATGTCACAATCAACCATGGCTTCGATTTTATCTCTGCCAGTCAGCACTCCTGGAAATATTATTTTATCGGTTAGATCATATTTTTCAATCAGCTTTAAAAGTTCTTCTTTAAATCCATAATCTCCACCCACTATAGCCAATTTTATGTTTTCATTTTTAAGTTCATTGAAACTTTTTATCAATAAATCAAGACCTTTTATTTCATGTATGCGTCCTAAAAACAGTATTAGTTTGTCATTTTCAGAGATGTTGTATTTCGATTTGAATTTTCCTCTGTTGGGTAGGTTGGTGTATTCATCTAAATTTATTCCTAATGGTACAATCTCAATTTTTTCATTTAAAATGCCCATTTTCAGATATTGTTCCTTTTCAATTTCGGTTAGGGCAAAAACTCTAGAAGCATCATGAAGGATATCAAATCCCCATAATTTATCAAAAATGTCTTTTAATTTCTCTTTTTGAAAAAATGGAAGCACGGATCCGTGTGCCTGTAAAACATAGGGGATGTTATTTTTTTTCGCATATCTGTGTGTGGCAATCGCAAGGGAATGTCTGTGCTCATGGATATGGATTATGTCAAAATTGTTGATTGTTTTTTTAATGTATCTGATTGATGAAATCGGAGTGTCAATCGTCATCTTGTTTTTAATTGTGTTTGATAAATTTTTAAAATAGAATACTTTAATTCCATCAACATCCACATTGTAGTTATCTTTATATTTCAATCTTTCATCGCAACTGTCTGTAGTGTAGACACTAACGTTATGTCCGGCTTCAAACTGTTTTTTTGCAATCTGGTATGATGCATTGACTACTCCTCCATGTGCAAAGCATGGAGCAAATGATGGTACAACATGTAAAATATTCATTTTTAAACCCTTTTTTCATATATGTGTATGTCATTAATATTTTTTATTTCTGTATAGTTTGTAATGTTATCCAATATTTTATTGGAGATATAGTATGTGGCATTACTCGAATCAATCGTTTCGGTATCATTGCTTTCTATTGCAAGCAGATTTCCTCCTAACCACCAGTTATATGCCCGTACATTATAAACACCAATTGATATGTTTTTATAGTCGGGATTATTGTCGATGATATAATTGGAAACGTCTTCTATTGTTTTAAACTCACTTGTTTCATCAAATGTAAAAGTGAATGTGAATGCCTGTACAATGAAAAGGGCAATCAATATTAATGGAATGATGTTTTTGTTAAGATTTGTATGTTCATTGATAGCGTCTATTGAAAGCAAAACAAAATATATTATGGCAGGAAATATGGGTAGGAAGTAACGATTTACTTTTATAGTATAATAGCTGAAGAAAATCAGGTTTGAAAATATCCAAGCCAACATAAAATATTCAGTTTTGTTGTTGCTGTCTTTTCCCATGAAATAAATGCCAACTAAAACAAGTAGGGTGGTTATCATGGAACTGATGTGTGTAAAACTCACAATTGCAAGTAAAAAGAATGCAACAGGTATTGAATCTTTTTTTTCAAGTTTTCTTCTGTTGGAGTATATCCATAATCCCATTCCGGCAATTAAAATTCCAATTACTGCCCATGATAGGGGTGTCGGATTTTCAAGAATTGGATTTCCATCAATCACTGTATGTGAATTTGAAATGAAATTCGCGAAATTGGATATGTAATAGCTTACGTCCTCATTATATGCAGGATCAATTTGAGATCCTTGTGCTCCGCTGATTCCATTGGATATTTGTCCGCTGGCACCAAAATGACCACTTCCCATGATAAAAATGGCGCCCATTGTAATGATGACAATTATCGCTCCAATAATTATTCCTTTTTTGATTTCATTAAAATCGTCACGTTCTATTTTAAATCCTTTTTCAAAAATGTAGTAAACAAGCAATGCTGGCAATGTTAAAAGCACAGTATATCTTGTAAAAACTCCTAAAATGATAAATAAAATAGCAAATTTGTAAAATTTGGGATTGTCCTTGATTGCAATGATTGTAAGCAGCACTGTCCATATTGTCATTGAAACTGCAGGTATGTCCAGTGTTCCATTTGCAAGCCAGGTTAGATAAAGAGTCAGTGATGAATAGATTATGCATCCTGTAAGGCTTAATGTCTCATCAAAATATCTTTTAAGCAATATGTAAAATCCAATGTTTCCAAATATTGCAAATGCTCCGGTTACAATGTATATTGCTATTTTATCAATAAATCCCATTCTGAAGAATATCGAAGTTAAAAAGCATATCACTGGGGATAAATAAATTGTTCCTGTTGACCGTATATTGGTTCCGGTATAGTAAAGTGAATTTAGAAGATAAACATAAACGTCGGAACAGTAAATTCCTAAATTTGAATTAAATATTATATAATTGATTGTTAAAACAATACTGAATATTGTAATTATGATTAAGTAATAATAATCCTTTTTATTTAAATTTAACTCTTTCAACATTTTATCTGTCTTATTTTAAAATGATCCAATGGCGAATGCAACAAATGCTATTAACATTCCGATTTTTAAGTATTTGGATGCTTTTGCTGCAGTTTTTTCATCCTGTGATTTGAGAATTATAAAAGCACAATATATGAATAATACGACTGCAATTGCTATTATTGCTAAGTATAGAATTCCAAATATGTGATAAAAATATAATAGTGGACATAATGCGCTGTCAACTATAATCAATATGGCTGAAATCAATGCTGGAATTTTGGTTCCAATCATTATAGGTAATGTTTTAGCCCCGTCTGCCTTATCTCCTTCAATGTCTTCTATGTCTTTTATTATTTCACGTGCAGTTGTCATGACGAATGCAAAGAACCCTAAAAATATTGAAGTCATTATGATGTTTGGATTGTTTATACAGAATCCTCCAAATACGAATCCAAAACCTGTCATAAAACCAACAGCCAGGTTACCAATCAATGGTGTTGATTTTAATTTATATGCATATAGGTAAAGCACGACATCAGCGAATAGTACAATGAAAAACGGAATCCAGTTGTCTGTCATGAAGCTGATTAAAAATCCGCATATGGTACCTGCTAGAAACAGAAAGTATCCATAGTTTCTGCCGTTTTTAAGTGAAATTTTACCTGAAGGAATTGGTCTTTCAGGTTTATTGATTAAATCTATTTTATAATCAAAATAATCGTTAATGACATTTCCTGCGGCGGTTTCAAAGAATACGGCCATCATTGCAAGTATGACTGGTATGCTTATGGTTTTATCAATTAATGCAACTAGGATAATTGATATTGCACCCATCAATGCATTTCCTGGTCTTAAAATTTCAATATAGGGGTTCATTGTATTTCCTCGAGTAATTGTGCAAATCTTTTTGCAGTATTTTTTAATGAGTATTCGCTTGCAAATTCATTTCCACAATATTTTAAATTGTTGTTATTATATTTGGTGTAATAATCATAAATAGCTTTTTTACATTCTTCAACATCTGATACATGATATCCGATATTTGTTTTTTCAATTAAATCTTTAAGCGATCCCTCTCTATATCCGATTGACAGTATCGGTTTTCTACATCCGATGCAGTCATAGACCTTACCTGGTATGAACATTTTTTCAGATTCGTCCATCCATGAGATTAAAAGCAGAATATCCGAGTTCATTTGATGAGCTAAAACCTCTTTTTGTGTTATTCGTCCATGGATATTAATATTGCCTTGGATATTGTATTTTTTGGAAAGTTCTTCTAAATTTGTTTCATCTCCATAAAAATCAATGGCAATTTCATTTTTATTTATCCTGTTTTCATTGATTAGCTGATTTACACTATCAAATAATATTGAAGGATCTCTTTTTCCACTATAAAGTGAACCTGCATACATCAATGTCAATTTTTCACTTTTTAGTGTTTGTTTTGTCTTTTCAAAATCTTGTGGATCAAAACCGGACACAACAGGTGTTATTCTTTTGTCAGGATGTATTGTTTTAAGTGTCTGTTTGGCGATTTCAGTTGTTGTGGTTAATATATCTACATTTTCAAATGTTTTCATTTCCAATCTTTTTTCAAAGAATCTTCTAATAGGATTATGGTTTATGTAAGGGTTTAAGTTCCATAAGTCTCTCAAATCAGCAATCCATGGTATATTGTATTTTTCTTTTAGTTCATGAGCTATTAAATGGGATGTGACAGGTGATGAAGTGGATAATATTGCATCAATATTTTCGGTTTCAATAATCTCGCTGGATGCATCAATTGCAGGGGTTTTCCAGTATTTCATACTGTCAGGGTATGCAAATATTTCTCCTGCCAGTGAAAGAGATTTGGAAATAAACTTGTTTGTCTGGTCTCTACTGCTTACTTCACGCTTTCTGCCTGTACTATTTGATTTGGGCATAAATTTGGAAATCATGTCCTGATAGTCTGTTTCAATGACTTTTACTCCATCAATTTCTACTGTTTCATTTGATGTTCTGGGCACGATTACAATAGGCTGCCATCCAAATGAAGGCAGATATTTTGCAACTCCCCTTAATCTTTTTGATGCAATTCCAGTATCATGATTATAGTTAAATGCAATGTAAAGAACTTTTTTCATATTTCATCTCACAGTTTTTTCCTGTTTAATCTTTCAGTTGTTAATATTATATATTTCCATACTTTTATATATGGAGGTAATTAAAAATAATGATTGAAGTTTTATTTTTAAAAAAAGCTATTTTTGAATATCTGGTGAAAATATGGGTTTAGAAAAGTATTATCTTAAATTGCCTGATTTTATTAAATTCAATCCAAGAATTTTAAAATTAAGTTTTGATATTACTGATAAAATCAATAATTTCACAGGAGTTTCTACGGAGGAATATCTTTCAGAATTGTCATCATCAGACGGTGAGCTTAATTTTAGCGCCACTCATCTTAAGTTCCGGTCATTATATGTGGAATTGCTAATTTTTATTGATAATGTTTGCAGAAAACATGAAATTGACTATTGGTTGGGATTCGGCACACTTTTAGGAGCTGTTAGGCATGGAGGATTTATTCCATGGGATGATGATATTGATTTGGTGATTTTAAGAGAGGATTACAACAGGTTAATAGAAGTTTTGCCTGAAGAACTTGTCAAATATGGTTTGGATGAATATTGTGGATTAACTTTGCTTTTGGAAAATCGAAAAAATTATTTCAATCAATTCAGGAGTGCTTATGATGCTAAGGATAAACAAGGCAGAGATTTGGTTGACGGAAAATATAATTTTCTCCAAATTGCCTGGCTAAAGCCTTATGTCAAAATAGATATTTTTCCTTTTGATTTTATAGAGGATGACAAATTGGATGAAATTTATGATAAATTTGCTGCCGTGCAGTATAAATTCCACAATGATTTGTTGAATGATAAGGTAAAATTCCTTGATGAAATTGATTCTGTTAGAAAAGAAGTCGGATTTACAGATTCAAGGACAAAACAGTTTTCAGACACCATTGAAGGGGTGCCTCATTGGAAGATAAGAATTTTTGATTATGATAAGACATTCCCATTAACCACAATCAGATTTGAGGGACATGAATTCAAATGCCCTAAGGATTGCAATCATCATCTAACTAGAATGTTTGGACCTAATTACATGGATTATCCTAAGGTGATTTATAATCATGATACATTGGGATTAATTGAAACCCAATTCAACTCAAAACATGAAATGGATGATTTTTTTGACAATGCAATTGATTTTTTAAAAAAGGTCAACAATTCTTTTAAATAAGTTTTTCAATCAATAATTATATATGTCATATTAAATAGAATAATATTAATATGTTTAACTTATAAAGTATGATTTAATAATTATATTAGCTGGTGTTATATTGAATAAAATTAAAATAGCAATTGTAGGATTAGGGAATTGTGCAAGTTCCTTAATTCAGGGAATACATTATTATGATGGTAAAAAACCGGAAGATGCAATAGGACTTATGCACTGGGATATCGGCGGATATGCTCCTAGTGACATTGAAGTTGTTGCAGCTTTTGATGTGGATGCAAGAAAAGTTGGAAAAACAATTGATGAAGCAATTTTTGCAAAACCAAACTGTACTACAATATTCCAGAAAGACATCCCAAAATATGACGTTAAAGTAAGCATGGGTCATGTCTTGGATGGTGTAGCAGAACACATGTCAAATTATGATGACGAATACACTTTTGTTGTAAGCGATGCAGAACCTGTTGATGTTGTTGAAGTCCTAAAGGAAAGTGGTGCTGAAATATTGGTCAACTACTTGCCTGTAGGTTCAGAAGAGGCTGCAAGATATTATGCACAATGTGCACTTGACGCTGAAATTGCATATGTAAACTGTATGCCAGTATTCATCGTAAGTGATGATGAATGGGATGCTAAATTCAAGGCTAAAGGAATTCCAATTGTAGGTGACGATATCAAGGCTCAAATCGGTGCTACTATCACACACAGAACACTAGCTAGTTTATTTATGGATAGGGGAGTAAAATTAGACAGAACCTATCAAATCAATACTGGTGGTAACACTGACTTTTTAAACATGCTCAACCGTGAAAGATTGGACTCCAAAAAAGAATCCAAAACCGAAGCTGTTCAATCAGTATTGACTGAAAGAATGGATGATCGTGACATCCACATTGGACCTAGTGATTATGTCCCATGGCAAAATGACAATAAATTATGCTTCCTTAGAATGGAAGGTCGTACATTCGGTGATGTTCCAATGAACATTGAACTCAGATTAAGTGTTGAAGACTCTCCTAACTCTGCGGGTTGTGTAATTGATGCAGTAAGATGTTGTAAAATCGGTTTGGAAAGAGGCATTGGCGGACAATTGACTTCAATTTCCTCATACACAATGAAACATCCTCCGATTCAATACACTGATGACGAAGCATATGAAAATGTTGAAAAATTCATTTCCGGTGAATTGGAAAGATAATTTTTCCCATTTTTTCTATTTTTTTACTATTTGATTAGATATTGAATTATATCTATTTTTAACTACTTTTTTTGAATTTTAACTATTTTTTTAAAATGTTATTTAAATAAATCTGTATATTTATATAATAATAAAAACATATATTATAGTTGGATAATTTAAGATTACTTTATAAATAAAAATATGAAAGAGGTGTAATTAATGGCAAAAGTTAGATTTACAGAAACAGCACTTCGGGATGCTCACCAATCTTTACTTGCAACTAGGATGAGAACAAGGGACATGATTCCTATTGCTGAAGAGATGGATAAAGTAGGATATTTCTCTGTTGAAGCTTGGGGAGGAGCCACTTTTGATACTTGTATCAGATATTTAAACGAAGATCCATGGGAAAGATTAAGACAATTAAAAGCGGAATTTAACCACACTCCAATACAGATGCTTTTAAGGGGACAAAATTTAGTCGGTTATAAGCATTATCCTGATGATATTGTAACAAAATTTGTTGAAAAATCCTATGAAAATGGTGTGGATGTCTTCAGAATCTTTGATGCTTTAAATGATATAAGAAATATGGAAAAAGCAATTAAGGTGGCAAAAGATCAAGGTGCTCATGTTCAAGGAACAATAAGTTACACAATCAGTCCTGTACATTCATTAGATAATTTTGTTGAACTTGCAAAAGATTTGGAAGCTCTTGACTGTGATTCTGTAGCCATCAAGGATATGGCGGGATTAATCACTCCCTCTGATGCTTATGAGCTTGTCACTAAATTAAAAGAAGAGACTGGTTTGCTTGTAGATTTGCATTGTCATTGTACAAGTGGTATGACTCCAATCAGTTATTATGCTGCATGTCAGGCAGGTGTGGACATTCTTGACACTGCTATTTCACCTCTCGCTTGGGGTACTTCACAGCCACCAACAGAAAGTATGGTTGCGGCACTTCAAGGAACAGAATTTGACACAGGTCTTGATTTAAAATTATTGACTGCAATTAAAAAATACTTTGAAGATATTAAAGTTAAATACGGCGGAATACTTGATCCTATATCTGAAAGTGTAGATACTGATGTATTGTTATACCAAATTCCTGGAGGAATGCTTTCAAACCTCATATCACAACTTAAAGAGCAAAACGCTATTGACAGATACACTGATGTATTGGATGAAATGCCAAGAGTCAGAAAAGATATGGGATATCCACCACTCGTAACACCAACAAGTCAAATAGTTGGAATTCAATCAGTAATGAATGTTTTAGGTGGAGAAAGATATAAAACAGTATCCAATGAAGTTAAAGAGTATATGAAAGGAATGTATGGTAAACCTCCTGCACCAGTTGATCCGGAAATATCAAAACAGATAATTGGTGATGATGAGGTAATTACTTGCAGGCCTGCAGATTTGCTTGAACCTGAATTTGACAAGTTTAAAAAAGAAGGTGAAGAAGCAGGATTTGTAAAATCAGATGAGGATGCTTTAACTTATGCTTTATATCCTCCAATTGCTCCAAAATTCCTTAAAGGTGAAGCAGTGGAAGAAGAACTCAGTCCACGTATGCCTACAGATGGGGAAGTTATTATTGCTCCTGATATTCCAAATGAATACAGCGTTGAAGTTGATGGGGATATTTTTGAGGTTAAAATATTGCCTACAGGAGTCATTGACATTGGCGAAGCAGAACCTAAAAACGACTGTAAGAATAAGGAAGGAGCTGTTGTATCATCTATGCAGGGTATGATTATTAAAGTCAATGTTGAAGTTGGAGATAAAGTCAATGCAGGAGATACCATTTGTGTCATTGAAGCTATGAAAATGGAAAACGATATTCAGGCTGAAAATGACGGTACCGTGGAGGAAATCTTCATTGGCCCTGGTGATGCAATAAGTATTGATGATTGTTTAATGGTAATCAAGTAGATTACCGGCTATTTTCTTTTTTTTAGTAATTTTTAACTTACTTATTGATTTATATATTTTTTTAAACTTAATTGGTATTAAGAGTAGTTAATGTGTGATTGTTATGAAAGATATTTTTGATGAATGTCATTTTGGAGATTTAAAGTTAAAAAGCAGGATTGTAAGGACAGGTACTTGGGAAACTGAAACTGAAGAAGGAGGATTTCTCTCACCAGCAATATTTGACAGGTATGAAAAAATTGCCAGTTCAGGAACCGGTTTGATTGTATCTGAAATATTTGCGCTTGACAGAAAAGACAGGTTCGCACCATATTCAACAAGCCTCAATTACCGTGGTTTTATCAAGGATTATCAAATGATAACTGATATCTGCCACAATCATAATGTTCCTGTTTTAGGACAATTGGCATTCTTTTACTATGATGACGGGGACAATCAGAAGGCAGAGGCAAATGACTTGACACTTGAAGGAATAAGAAAGCTTCAGGCAGAAGTTATAATGGCTGCTAAAAAATTCTCATTTGCAGGTTTTGACGGAATACAAATCAACATGGGAAACAATTTCTATTTGACAAGATTTATTAATCCATATTTTAATCAAAGGGATGATCAGTATGGTGGAAGCACTGAAAATCGTGTAAGGATTGCATCAGAAATAATCAAGGTCATCAAAAAGACAATGCCAGGTTTTCATGTAAGCATTCGTATAAATCCATGGGACGTTAGAAAAGGAGGAATAACTGCTGATGAAAGTATTGCCATTGCAAAAGAACTTGAAAAAGCAGGTGCAGATAGCATACAGCTAACAGCACGTACAATATCTTATCTATATGATGGAAATGAAAAAAATCCATTTTTGGTATATGTCGATAAGTTGATTGATGAAATTGACATTCCAGTAGTTTTAGGTGGAAACTCAAGAGATATGGGATCCATGAATGATGTTTTGAACCATACAAAAGTAGACTTCATGTCAATGTCAAAGCCATTTGTAGCACAAGCTGACTTTTTGGCTGAATGGAAAGAGAATGGTGAGGGAGTTTCAATCTGTCAAAGCTGTAATAACTGTTACTCTAAAAAGACAAGTACATGTTTTAAATATTAAAGGCACTCATTAATTTTTCTTTAAATGTTGGTCGGTACAAACTCAAGCTTGTTTTAACTAACGTTATGAACCAACAACTTTTTTTTATTTTTTCTTAGTCGAATAGATAGTTTTATTAATATCAGTTTACATGCCTTTTTTCATGTTAAGATTTTGTCTGTGTAATATTTTTTTTAGTTAGATTTATAATTTTATCAGTTTTTAAAATCCAATTTTTTTCCGATAAATATATATTATTCCGAATAAATATTAATAATCATATTAATATTATGGGATGTGATTTTTCATGAGTTTAGCAAGCAGTAAATTATACGGCAATGATGAACTACATTTGCCAAAAATAATAAAAGAAGAATTCAAGGAGTTCCCTATAGATGAAAACACTATATTTGAATGGGATATAAAAAATGATGAAATCATATTAACTCCAAGACAAAAGGTAACTTTGGATGATGTAATTGGAATGATCGATGATGATGGTGAAGACTGGGACATAGACGAGTTGGTTTACGATGGCTAAACTGTTTTTTGACACATCATTCATCATACCAATATTTAAAAGAAACGACACCAACAGGGACATAATCCAGAAGAATAAAAATATTCTACTGGAAAATGAATGCTACATAAGCAATGGGATCCTTCAGGAAGTAATAACAGTCGTAATGATGAAAACCAAAAGCATCGAAATAACCAAAAAAGCATACTATTTCCTAGTAGATAACTTCACAGTACTCAACGAACAAGAAATAGAAAGATACAACGACAGAGTATTTTCAATATTCAAAAAATATAATTCCAATACTTATAAAGCAAGTTACATTGACTGCTCAAGTGTTGTAATTTTAAAATACTTCAATCTGGATTGTGTAGTTTCATTAGACAAGTTCTTTGAAAAATTTGAAGAAATAAAATTAATTGAATTAAATTAACATTTTTGGGTAAAAATTTATTAATGTAATTAATAAATATAATAAATAGTAAAGTAAATTAATAATTTATTAAAGTAAATACTATTCCGTATTGTTAAAATTTTATTAAATTTTACTTTACAATTTAAATGATTATGTTGTTTATCATTAGAATAAACGACTTCATCATTATTAATAAAAGGAAGGAATGGGATTTAAATTGAAATTAAATAGATATTTATTATTGATTTCAATATTTTTAATATTATTATTTAGTATTAGTTTAATTTCTGCCTCAAAAGTCGATAATGACAACTTGACTTTGAAGAATAATGATAATTTAAGTATTGAAGTTGATAATGGAGAACCCTATTCTTCTTCCAATATCAGCACTGAAGAATTAAGTAGTGATGTTAAAAATTGGGTAGTTAATCAAAGAAACTATAAAATGTTTTTTGATGAGGATAATGTTTTAAAAAAAGAGTATGGTGGTCAAATTATAACTTTTGATGGTGAATTCACAGACAAGGGAACAATTACCATTAACTCCGCAAACACTAAAATTACAGGAAGAAATACATTATTTAACAATACTGTTTTTAATTTAAAAGCTGATGGAATAATGTTGAGTAATTTAAAATTCGTTTTAAATGAAACATATCCAACTAATGAATATTCAGGGATATTTATTAAAGCAAATAATGTAACTGTTCAAAACATAATTATGGATTATAATGTTCCTGAAAGAGGTACTGGATTTGGAATTACTTGTAATAAAGGTTATGATGAAATAACTGATGTACATTTAATTAATAATACTATCAATTATGTTGGAAATTTCGCAACTAAAGGATATAATTATGGAATAGTTTTAATCCGTACAGAAAACGCCAAAGTTACCGGCAATGTCATTAATTGTCAATTACCTTTAAGAGATGTTGATTGGAGTGGTGAAATTTTTATTGGAAGTAGTATGGATTCTGTAGCTTCTTTTGTAGCAGATAATTGTAATAATTTATTATTGTCAAATAATTCTATCAGAACTATTGTTAATAAAAGAACTGGAGGTTCACCAACTCTTGATAGCTGTTTAATCTATGAATGTAATAATGCTATTATCCAATATAATGATATATATGAAGAGGATTATATCACTCCAAAAGGAACCGTTAATTATTTATATGGTCTTGATTTGTATTTATCTGATTACGTTGTGATTTACCACAATAATATTCATTTAAAGACAACTGGAGGTAAAGATGCAGCAGGTACTGCATATCCTGTTCAAATAACAGGCCCTGCTCGTGGAATTCAAGTAGCTTTTAATAATATAAGTTCTATCAGTAATGGTCCGAATATTGGTATTTATTCTCAAAATTATTATGGATCTACAGAAGTTGGAATTATTAGTAATTTTATTAATGTTACTGGATATGCAAGTTCACATTCATGGTCGCTAGTTAGTGGAATTGAAGTGCAGGATTCAGACGACATTATAATGAATAATACTATTATTGTAAATTCAGTTAATGAATTTACTCCTGGAGCCAATATTTATGGAATAAGTTATTCTCAAAAAACTGGGGGTTCACATTCTTATAATGTTCAATATAATAACGTAACTACTAATGGGCAATATGCAGTTGCATTATTGGGAGGAAACACTCGTGTTGCTAATTCCATTATTGCAAATAACATTTTAAAAACAGCGCATGCTGGTGGAAATAAAGCTGCTTTAATAACAGGTCTTGGAAATCGTAAAAACATTATTATCAATAATACTGATGGTTCTTTTCCAGTTAAAAAGATGAGTACTGATGAATATACCAGTCATTTAAAGAATTTTTTCAATCCTCCAAATGCTGGTGATGGTAAAGGTTTTAGTGGTGAAGGAAATTCCTTTATTGGACAAAATGATGGAAATTCAGTAATTGGAGTTGGTAGTGGTAATAATGGAGTTACAAAAACTAAATTATTTGGAAATAATCCTAAATCCAGTTATTCACAAGCTAAACGTGGAAATATTAATTCAACAAATTATAATTATGGTTCTTCAGGGATAGATATTGCAAGTTCTTCTTCATCTTCAGGTACTGGAGGAAGCAGTAGTGACACATCTGATTCTAATTTAAAATCATATGAAGTAACAAAAAAAATTGAATCTCCTTCAGATATAAATTATATTCAAACAATATTACTAGTTTTAACTGCATTAATATTATTAATTATAGGTTATAGAAGGAAAGAAGAAAAAGAAGATTACAAAAATTAAAATAATAGATTATTTTATTAAATAATCTATATTATTCTTTTTTATAAACATCATATTTATATTATTTAAAATTAATAAATATCATATGAATAAAGTAGTATTGATAAAAAATTAGATTAAATATACTAAGTAAATTTTTAAATACTTTTTATTCATCTTTAATAATTCTTGAAAAATTCATGTAAAATGAACAGTTAAAGTCGTTTATTCTAATGATAAACGACTTATTGGAGGATTATTAAGTTTTATAATTAATATGGTGAAAATAAGATGAGATTAAAAAAACAACTTTTAATTTTATCATTATTCCTAGTGCTTATCTGTTGTTTAAGTGCAGTAAGTGCAACTGGAGATATAGAAGATATTGCATCAAGCACTGATTCAGAAATAATCACTGAAGATGTGCAAGCAAATGATGTGATATCTCAAGGGGATAATGAGGAACAACAAATTTTAGAAGAAACAAATGAAGAAGAACTTCAAAGTTCTGGAACAGAAGTTGAAGCTAGTAATTGGTATGGTATTTATACTGCTGCAAGATCAACAAATGACCAAATTATTAGATTGACTGGTGACTCTTATTCTGCTAATTATCAAATAACCTTTAATAATAATGCTACTATTATTGGTACTGATAGTAGTTATATTACTGGTGGAAGTAGTAGTTTAACTCCTTTTTTAAATACTAATTCTGCATTGTCTATAAGTTTTATCAATGTTCATTTTAAAGATATGACTGTTAATAATCTTATTCAGTTAGCGGGTAATTCTAGAATAGAAAATTGTACTTTTAATAACATTCAAACTGGTACTGGTCAAAATTCTATTGTTTATAATACTGATGGAACTATGACTATTGTTGGTTGTAATTTTACAAATAATAATGTTGGTTATGGTGCAATTACTAATTATAAAGCTGGTTCATACACTGCAGTTATTATGACTGTGGATAAATGTAGATTTGTTAATAATAGGGCATCATCAGAACCTGGTGCAATTAATAATTGTGGGATTTTAACTGTGACAGATTCTGAGTTTACTAATAATTATGCAGCATTATGGGCTGGTGCAATCCATACTCATTATAATGCTAATACTGTAATTAATAATTGTAATTTCACAGGTAATGGAGCTGGATGGAATGGTGGAGCATTATATACTTACAGTACTTTGACAGTTAGTAATTCCATTTTCAAAAAAAATTGGTGTATGTTAAGTGCTGGTGGAGGAGCTATTGGTGCTTCAAGATGGTGGATGGGTAATTATGATATTACCATTACTGGTTCTACTTTTGAAGATAATACAAATAACTGTAGTTTGACTAATGAAACTCCTGCACAAGGTTCTGGTGGAGCAATTTCTGCACAAAATAGTGGAGCTTTAAGAGTTTATGATTCAACATTTATTAATAATTATGCTGCATATGGTCAAGCAATAGCTGCATACAGCGCATCTTATGATGATATAGAAAGTGGAATTCCTAATTTGCAAATTATTAATAATACTTTTAAAAATCATAATAAAACAACTACAACTGACACTGTAGCTATTAGTGGGGTTTATAATTTCACAAACAATACCTTCGTTAATTGTCATCAAGCTGCAACAGGAACAAACAATAGATTTATTAATTGTACTCCGTCTTCTGTTAATAATGTAAATGTTGTTTCACCGATTTTAAATGAAAATACTTTGTTATCTTGTTCTATTCTTGATAATGAAATTCTATCTGGAGAATATGATAGTAATTCATTTAATCAAGGGGTTTTAATTGATGATGCGATGATGGGACAAATAACTTATCTTAAAGAAGGTACTTATAATAATCCTGAAATGTATATTCCAATGCCTGATGCAGGATTTACAATTATAGGTTTAAATAGAGAAAAGGTTATAATAAAAAATTTTGATAGTGAGTGGAGTACTTATAATCAAAAACAAATCTATACTTTTATTAATATGACCATTGTAGGTGATGTTAGATTAGATGGTAGTAAAAAATTTATTAATTGTACTTTTGATAATACTAAAATGGTAATTGGTAAAAGAATTCATGATAATCATGGAAATGTTCAATTAACAGTTACTGATACAACTGATTTCATTGATTGTACCTTTAAAAATTATAAAACTGAATTTGCATATATTGAATCATATGAAAATAATAATATTAAATTTAATAATTGTAATTTTGAAAATATAACTGCAGATTCAATAATATCTATAAAAACTGCTCTTTCTGAAGATGGGGTTAATGTATCTAATTCTAAATTTGATAATGTTAATATTAATGGTGTTATAGATATTGATGCAAATGAAATTGCTATATTTGAAAATAATAATCCTGAAACTGTAAATGCTTTTAGACCTGCGGTTGAAGATTCAACAATAACTATTGAAGTTGTTAATAGAACTCATCTTAAACTCACTTTAAAAGATGCTGATGGTAATCCTGTTTCTGGAGCTAAAATATCATTAACAAGTAGTTATGATGCTAGTTTCATTTGGTATCTTGATACTAACGAAGAAGGTATTGTTTTTTATGAAAATGGTGATATGGCAGGAAATCATTTTACTTGGGTAGCTATGTCTGAAGCGATGAAATCTCGTTCTGTATCTTATGGTGCTGCTTACAATGAAACATATGTGGATTACAAAGAATTTGCTAAAGATGTTGTTATCAGTTTAAACAATGTTACTGGAGATAAAAATGGTAATGTTACTGTTACTTTAAAAAATAAGTTAAATGAAGTTATTGCTAATGCTAATGTTACTTATAAGGTTAATGGTGTAGAGTCTAATGCTACTACTGATGAAAATGGTTCTTTTGTTATTTCTAATTTAGTTGGGGATAATGAGATTTTTGTAAGTTTTGCTGGTGATTCTTTCAATCCAAAAAATATTACACAAAAATTCACTTTCCCTAAAGAAGAAACTAAACCTGCTGCATCAAATACTACTCCATCTACTCCTGCTAAAACAACCACTAAAACCACTGCTAAAGTAACTAAGAAAGCTACTAAAATCACTGCTAAAAAAGCTACTTTTAAAGCTAAAAAGAAAACTAAAAAATACAGTATTACTTTAAAAGCTGGTAAATCTGCAGTTAAAAAAGTTAAAGTTACTTTAAAAGTAGGTAAAAAAACCTATAAGGCAACTACTAATAGTAAAGGTAAAGCTACCTTTAAAATTACCAAATTAACCAAAAAAGGTAAATATACTGCTACTATTAAATTTGCAGGTAATAAAAACTTTAAAGCAACCAGTAAAAAAGTAAAAATTACTGTTAAAAAATAAGGGTAGGGTTTTTTAACCTCTACTTTTATTAATTCTTTTTTTTAAATACTCTTTTTTTCAAATTTATTGAAAAAGGAGTGTTTCTACAATATGTTTTGTGAAGATGTTGACTTAATAAATAATTTTCATTTGAATGCGGGTCATTCTAAAAATTCAATAAAAGCATATGCTTGTGCTTTTAATTGTTATCGTCGATTTCATAATATGAGTTTAACTCAATTATTGGATGAGGCTGTTTTTGAGCAGGAAAATTTTGTTCCTTTAAATCAGTTATCATTATTTAATCGTATTATGGATTTTAGAAATTATTTAATCAACAATTATAAAGCGAATAGTGTTAAATCAAATATAACTAAAATTAAAACTTTTTATTACTATAATCGTATTGAATTACCATATTTTCCACCATTAAACTATAAATTCTTAAAAAAGAATGAGTGTATTGCTTATGATGATTTATTATCTAAAGATGAGATTAGAAGGGCTTTCAGCGTAGCTGATGATGATTTGCGTATGTGGATTTTGGTAATGATTTCTAGTGGTTCATCTAGAAGTGAATCTAAATCAATGACTAATGAAATGCTTTTTAGAGGAACTTATGGTTATCACAAGAAAGATAATTTCAGGGATGCTTTAAAGTATTTGTCTTGTCATGATGATGTTATTTGTACTTGTAAGCTGATTCGGGCAAAGACTGATAAGCCATATTATACGTTCCTTAATCCTGAAACTGTGCAGTTTATTTCAAAAATCAAGCTTGAAAGAAAAGATTATGATTTAAGTAATCCATTGTTGAAGTATAATGTTGATTATATTGGTCGTAAATTTGCATTAGTTAATGATTCTTTAAATTTGGGTTCTATTGGTGGTTATAGGCGTTTTAGGACTCATATGTTGAGGAAATTTCATGCGTCAATGTTGAATCAGGGTTCATTGGAAAATGAATTATTGGATATGGATGTCATTGATAATTTGCAGGGTCGGGGGAAAGGATCAACAAGGGAAGCCTATTTTAAGGATAATCCTGATGTTTTAAAATTGGATTATATAAAATGCATGAGCAATGTTTCACTTTATCATAAATACGCTTGGGAAATTGTTGATGGTGAAGTTATTGTTTACTCGCAGAAACTGTAAAGCAAATGATGAGTTAATGTCAGTTACATGATTTTAATTCAATTTATTTTTTATTATTTTGATATTATTCACAATGTTTATCTTTCTTCAGTTTGTGATGTATCAGTAATTACCATATTTTTTAATTCATGTTCTAGTATATAAGTATGGGAGGGTTTAATTGAGGTTAATTTTATGAATGGGCATCAATTTTGTTTTAAGAATTAATAATGGGGATTTTGAAAACCTTTTTAAATAATGTCGGCATATATTTACTGTGATGAAGTATATTTACATAGATGAAAGTGGGGATTTGGGAGAGGGTCGTTCCAGTACTAAGCATTTTGTCATGGGTGCTATTGCAGTGGATAGTCCAGGGGCTCTTAAAAAAATTATTAAAAAAGTAAGGAGAGATAATAGAAAATTTATGCATAAATCTCCTGAGATAAAAGGAAACAAAACAGATAAGCGTATCATCCAAAAGATACTTAAAAAAGTCAATAATAGTGAATATGAGGCCTTTGCAATATACTTGGATAAACAAAACATGGATAAAATACCAAATTTCTACAATCATCATGAATTATACGATGAAATAGCATCAAAACTAGCTGAAAAAATAAAGATAACTTCTCCCACTTGTATCATTGTAGACAAGTCCAAATTCAATCAAGATTACATTAATCGTTTTAATGATTTGTTTTCATCAAAATTAAATAACTCTGAAGGTCATACTATAAGCATATTGCATGGTGATTCAATAAATTACAAAGGTTTGCAAATTGCAGATTTAATCTCATGGTCGGTATTTCAAAAAGTGGAACATCAAAATTCAAAATATATTGATCTAATAGAAACTAAGAAAATTTTTGAAGTATATAAAAATTAGTTAGTGAGATGAAGAACCTATAAGCCACCTAATTGACCATAATAAGTTATGGAAAGTCGCCACCTGTGGTGACGAGGACTTATAGGCTAAACCAATATTT